>CANRHA010000085.1 GCA_947630315.1 uncultured Clostridia bacterium | reverse complement strand
GGAAACTATAGTAACGCAGCACCCGGGAGTGTCCATCCCGCCCGCATTATTCGCTTGATTCAAACCCGCCACCTCAGGTTACACCTCTAGCCTCTAACCTCTAATATCTATGCGCCCTTCGGCCATCCCCTCTGTTCGCGCCCTTGCATTTTTCCGCGGCATGTGCTATACTGTTTCATAGCAACACGCGAAAGGGGAATGCCTATGCTTTTCGGAAAAAAGCCCAAGGCTCCGGCCGAGGCGCCGGTGGGGCTTGTCGATCTTCACTGCCATATTCTTGCGGGGGTCGACGACGGCGCGCACAGCGACGAGCAGATGTTCGATCTGATCAGGCTCGAATACTCCTGCGGGGTGCGCCACCTCTGCTTTACGCCTCATTTCAACCCCGCCCTCTTTGAGCCTAAGCCGGATAAGATCGCCGAATCGTACGCAAAGGCCCGCGCCTTTGTTCAGACAAATTTTGAGGATATGAATCTCTACCTCGGCAACGAGGTTTTTATGAGGCCGGACACCGTCGAGCGCCTCCGCGATAAAAGCTGTAAGCCGTTGGGTGATTCCCGCGTTGTTCTTTCGGAATTTCACCCGACCACCTCTTACTCCGAGATCCGTATGCAGACGGTAAAGCTTCTCTCGATAGGCCGAACCCCCCTTATCGCCCATATTGAAAGGTATGATAAATTAAACGATATCGACGAGATTTACGAGCTTAAAAGCTTAGGGGCGAAGCTCCAGATAAACACCGAGGCGTTTTTGTCTCAGAAGAAAAAGCTCATCTCAAAGCTGGTGGAGCAGGGCGCTATAGATGTAGTCGCCGACGACCGCCACAGCCGGGAGCGCGGAGAGCCCGATCTTAAGGCGAGCTATATATATGTAGCGGAAAAGTTCGGCGAGGCGGCTGCCAACGCCCTGTTTATCCGCAGACCGTTAAACATTTTGAACATGATATAAAAATTTCTGCACATGATTTTGGCTAATTTGATGAAAATATATGAAAATTTGTTGAACCGCTTGACAACTCGGCACCGCAAGGTGTATCATAAGCATGGATTCACTTCGAGGCGTATTTTGCGCCCGATCTGATACGCGGCTCGGGAGCCGAAAATCCCGAAGAATTTCAAAATTTTTTGTAAATGAAAGTGGGGAATTACTCATGAAGAAAATTCTTGCAATCGCTCTGGCTCTTTGCCTGTCACTCTCACTCGCTGTCGCTGCTTTTGCCGCTGACGGATCTGTAACTCTTCCTAAAATCCCTCATGGCAGCCCTGCCGGCGCTTCTTCCGGAAGTACTGCTTCTGGCAGCAAGTACACCTACAGCGCAACCGCTGCTAACGGCGCTCCCGTAAACGCTACCGTTTCCGTTGCTACCAGCGGCGCTATGTATGACGAAGCTACCGCCTACGGTACTGTTGTTGCCGTATACGCTATCTCCGTTCCTACCAACGTAACCGGCCCCGTAACCCTTAACGTTTACGCTCCCGGCGCTGAGGCTGGCGACACCGTACTCGTACGCGACGACTGGGAAGTTCTCGAAGGCGCTGACCTTAAGGTAAGCGGCGACAGAGCTTTGTTTACCGCCGACGCTGCTGCCATCAACCAGTGGCACTACTTCGCTATCGTTAAGAACTACACCGAAGTTAACGTCAATGTTCCTACCGAAGCTCCCGAGACCGAGGAAGACGAGCCCGAGGGCGGCGACGACATGAACGTTGCTGACGAGCCCGCTGAGGAGCCTAAGGCTGACGAGAACCCCAAGACCGGTATCGTTCTTGCCGTTGTTCCTATGATGGCTGCCGCCGCTGCTATCGTTGTCTCCAAGAAGAGATAATTCATAGCTGACGCTTTAAAAACAAAACAACTGACGAAATCAGCAAGCCCCGCGGTTTGCTGATTTCAATAAGTACACATTTTTGAGGTAAACATGGAAAGTAATCAGTATCAGACCGATGCCGCCGTCGCAAAGCGCAACGCGGCCGGAGCTGCCGAGGATACCCAGGAGATCGATCTTTTACTCCTGTTTGACGCCCTGCGGCGCCATATCCTCATAATTATAGCAGTTGCTCTGGTTTTCGCGCTCGGTGCGGGTATAGTCGTTCAGTTCTTCATCACCCCCCTCTATACGGCTACGACCTCTACCTACCTCGTCTCAACAAGCGGCAGCAACGCTCTTCTTGAGATGGCCGACCTGAACCTTGCAAGCAACATCGCGGCAGACTACTCAGACATCATCAAGAGCCGCACCATTTTAGAAGCGGTAATAAAAGAGATGGATCTGCCCTATACCTACCGCGAACTTTATGAAAACGTCGAGGTCACTAACCCCACCGACACGCATATCATAAAGATAACCGTCACCGACGCCGATCCTTACCTTGCGCGCGATATCGCCAACGACCTGACCTATTACGCCGTAGATAAGCTCGCGACGATTATGGATATCTCCGTTCCGAGCATTTACGACGACGCAATAGCGCCCGAGTCGCCCTCCTTCCCGAGCCTTACAAAAACGGTCGTGATCGCTTTTGTGCTCGGCGCAGTTCTGGCGGCAGGAGTAATAATCTTTATCGCCGTAATGGATACGACAATCAAGACGCCCGAGGATATCGAAAACCGCTGCGGCCTTGTAACGCTTACAAAGGTATACTATGAGGGCGGAAAGAAGAAGAAACACGGCTATGGCTACGGTTACGGCTACGGCTACGGATACGGATATTACGGGAATAAGGACGGCGGAGAAAAATCAAAACACGCCGGCTCAAAGGCCCCGAAAAAGGTAAGATCCGATAAGAACGAGGGAGGTGCCGGTAAATGAGAAGCATAACTATCGCCGAAATAAAGGACCCCTCCTATGAGATGAACGAGGCGATGAACGTTCTGCGCACCAACGTCTCGTATTCGGGCGAGGGCGTAAAGCTTGTCGCTATAACCAGCGTCGATGAAAACGCGGGCAAGTCGGTCATTTCCTTTGAGATGATGCGTAACTACGCCAACGCCGGGCTTAAAACCCTGCTTATCGACGCCGACCTCAGAAAATCGGTCTTCTCGGCCCGCTACGGCGCTACCGCCGACGACGGCCTGCCCTTTACCGGCCTTGCAGATGTGCTTTCGGCCAAGGGCGAGATAAATGACGCCGTATATAAAACCAACATTCCGAACGCTTACGTTCTGCCGGTAGGAAACTACGTTTTAAATCCTACGCCGCTTTTTGGCGGAAAAATATTCACCGCTATGCTCGATGTTCTGAAGAAGGCTTTTGACTTCATCATTATAGATACCCCTCCGCTCGGAAGGGTCATCGACGCGGCGATAATCGCCCCTAACTGCAACGGCGTTATGATCGTTGTTGGCGCAAACGAGGTAGATTACCGCCAGGTAAATGACGCCAAGAATCAGCTTTTAAGAGTAGGAGCAAACGTTTTGGGCTGCGTACTCAACAAAGTAGGCGCCGAAAATCAGAGATACGGCGGAAAATATAAGTACTACAGCAGGTACAATTCCGAGTACCGCTATTGACCGCGAGGAAGGGCGTGACTAAAAATGGCAAAGCCAAAAAAGCCCAGAAAACGCGACATATTGCTGTGGGCCGTTATAATAGCTGTCGTTCTTGTCGCGGTGTTTGCTGTGGCAGAGCTCGTTGAGCATATCCCCCGCCGCCGAGGCGAAGACCCTCGCAGCACTGCTCAGACAGAGGCGGCCGAAAGCGACCCCCTTACCGATGAGCTTAACCTTTCTGCGGACTCCCCGCCCATAGGCGCTATTCCCGCCGGCGAGATGGAGTCCGCCGGCTCGTTTACCGGGAAGTACAACGCGAACATCAAGAACATTCTCGTCCTCGGCATCGACAAACAGGAGCTCGGCGAGAACGATTCCTACCGCACCGGCGGACAGTGCGACGTTGTAATGATCGTCTCGATGAACCTGAAGGACAAGACCTATTTTATATTGGATCTGAACCGCGACCTTGCGGTGCCGATAGAGGCCTTTGACACCGACGGAAGCTCATACGGCGTCGTGAACGAGCAGATCGCCCTGAGCTATGCCTACGGCGACGGAGGAATAGCGAGCGGCAGAAACGTCATCAGAACATTAAACTGGCTCCTGAGCGACGACATCGACTTTTTGGGGTACATCGCCGCGCCGATACCGATAATAGGCAAGCTTGCCGACGCTGTCGGCGGCGTCGAGGTAACGATAGAAGATGATTTCGAGGGTGTCGACGACACCCTTAAGATGGGCGAAACGGTAAATCTTACCGGCTCCCACGCCGAGACGTTCGTCCGCGCGAGAATGACCATGAAGGAATCGAACACGAACTCCCTCAGAATGAACCGCCAGATACAGTTTATGGAATCATTCATGAACAAGGTAAAGACGACGATGACGGCGAACGAGCTTGTGGACCTCTACAGCGACACGCTCGACATCTGCATGACGAACATGGGCAGGGCGGATATAGCGAAGTGGATAGTAAACAGCTATAACTATGAGTTCACCGGCTTCCACCGCATCGACGGCGTTGAAGGCGAGAAGATCTACGACGCCCGCTGCACCTACGAGGACCCCGAGGTCATACATCAGCTCGTGCAGGAGCTGTATTATCAGTGAATTAAGCCCCCAAACCGGGGGCTTTTTGTTGTGTGGGGGAACTGGTGGAGGAATGAGGGAAGGATTCGAGGGTAATTTAAGGTGGACACATCTACTGTAAAAAGGGATTCGCAAGCGAATGCTACCCGATTAGAAGACAGAGGACAGAAATCAGACATCAGAAAAGTTTTACCGGGCGAGAGTGACAGGGGGCGATACACACAATTGAAGGAAAGGTATTCGCGGCAAAGCCGCTCATGCTATCTTAAATGAACCGGTTCATTGTGCGCTCTTCATGGTAAAGCAATTCAGCCTGCGGTCACAGGGGGGGTAAAAGGTATTCGCTTACACTCGTGGTATCGTTTACCTTCAGCACCCACATCAACTAACTACTAACAACTAATCTCTAACTACTATAAGAGGCCAGAGGGGCAGAGGGCAGATGTCAGAAAAACTCCGCCCGGGGTGAGAGTGACAGGGTGCGGCTACCCACAATTGATGGAAAGGTATTCGCTACGCGAATACAATTTGAATCCATACAAATACCCTATATAATATTCCCACCCGCGTGCCTCCCAAATGATGAAAAGGTATTCGCTTCGCTCATGCTATTTTAAATGATCCAGTTCATTGTGCGACATTCATGGAAAGGTAAAACAGAGTGCCGCTGACGCACAATAAAAAGGTATTCGCGGCAAAGCCGCTCATGCTTGAGTAGAAAACAGAGGGCAGATATCAGAAGACAGAAGCCCTCTTTTGAGAGCAAAAGTGACAGAGAACGGCTTCCTTCCATTGACAGAAAGGTATTCGCGGCAGAGCCGCTCATGCTATCTTAAATGACCCGGCACCATTGTACACCCTTCATAATAAAGCAATTCAGCCTGCGGCCACAGGGGGGTAAAAGGTATTCGCTTACACTCGTATTATCGCTTACCGTCAGCACCCACATCAACTAACTACTAACAACTACTCTCTAACTACTATCCGCTCATGCTATTTTTAGTCACCCCACCCCTGCCCCTCCCCTCAAGGGGAGGGTCGCTACGAGGCCGTAAGCTCCTGCGCATAACGAAAGTATTCTGCTACCCGTCGCCCTTGTCTTCCCGGGTCTGATATCTGATCTCTGACCTCTGTTCTCTGCCAAGGCCCCGGGCGAAGCCCCGGCGGCCGGAGGCCGCCGGAGCTTCGCCCGGGGCCTCTGCTACGCAGAAAGGTAACGGTCTCTGCCATGCTGCACCCGGGTCACCCCACCCCCCGCCCAGTTTGCGCAGAGTGTTACGGCATAGCAGAACCCCCTCCCCTTGAGGGGAGGGGGCAGGGGGTGGGGTGATTCAAATAGCATGAGCAAATTTCCGAGAGGAAATTTACGAATACCTTTTTACAGTGTGTGGATGCGCGTTGGTTGGCTTTTCTGGGTAAGGCGCACAATGAACCGGTTCATTTAAAATAGCATGAGCGAGGCGAATACCTTTTCATCAATTGGGATGCTCACGGGTGGGATTTTATATAGGGTGTTTGTACAGCTTAAAATAATATGAGGTTGCGAATCCCTTCCCATTTTTTCGGATGCAGCGCTCCCTCCCACGTCTGCGCTCCAGTTACCCGCAATCGCCCTCGCAGAGCCGCAATCCCCCTCATTTCGCTTCTAACATCTACCCTCTAACATCTATCACCCCTTGACACCACCCCCCATCTGCGCTATACTAAACAAAAAGGAGGTCGTTTTATGAAATCAACGTTACTTATACTCGCCGCGGGTCTCGGCTCGCGCTTCGGCGGCGATAAGCAGATATCGCATGTGGGGCCGAACGGCGAATTTTTAATGGAATACTCGATCCACGACGCCCTCAAGGCCGGTTTTAACAAGGTCGTTTTTATTTTGAAGAGGGAAATGGTGGATACTGTTAAACGCGAGGTCGGGGATAAAATTGCCGGCCGCGCCGAGGTATGTTACGCGGTTCAGGATTATTCAAGCCTGCCCGAGTGGTATTCTTTGCCCGCCGACCGCACAAAACCTTTCGGCACTACCCATGCCGTGCTATGCGCGAAGGAATATCTCACAGAACCGTTTGTGACCGTGAACGCAGACGATTATTACGGTGCTGAATGTTTTGAGATCATGCGCGAAATGCTCCCGAAAATGAACGAACATGTCGGGGCCATGGTTCCGTACATCTTAAAAAACACCGTCAGTGAAAACGGCGGAGTTACCCGCGGCGTATGCAACATAAGCGACGGCAAACTTGTCAGCGTGACCGAGACGGGCGGGATAATCCCGAAGGACGGCAAAATCATCAGCGAAAACGGCGAGGCCGACCCCGAGGCGCAGGTTTCCATGAACTTCTGGGGCTTCAGCCATGAGACCCTGCCGGCGATGGAGAAGTATTTTGAGGATTTCCTGAAAAAACTCACCCCCGATCAGATCAAGGCCGAGTGCCTGCTGCCGGTCATGGTGAACGATATGCTCGCCGAGGGCAGTTTGTCGGTACTTGCGAAGCCCTCCAGCGACAAGTGGTTCGGCATAACCTACAAGGAGGACAAGGCCGACACCGAAAGCAAGCTGCGTGCGCTCCACGCGGCCGGCGCGTACCCCGAAAAGGTGCTGTAAGCTTCTGCGAATAACCAAAGGCGGCATGTAGGTGCCGCCTTTTTTGTGCGTTTTTTGATGGGGCGGGCTTCGCCCGGGGCCTTCGGCAGAGAACAGAGAACAGAGGACAGAAATCAGACCTGGATGACCTCCACCCGGCGCTGACTGGACACGTCAAAAAAACCCATGG
>CANRHA010000084.1 GCA_947630315.1 uncultured Clostridia bacterium | reverse complement strand
GCATGTGCACACCGAGCTTTGCTATGCCCCGGATAACTACGGCATTATGACCGCCTCTATCGTTCATGAGGAGCTCTCCGAAGAAGGGTATGACTTTGTTATTGCAATAAACGCAAGCGGCGGTTATACCCTTACCTTCACCGGCACGAAGATCCCGGACAATTCCACTCTCAGAAAGCTTCTGACGATCGACGGCACGAATTATTTTCCCCTTATAAATATGGTCGTGATCAACGACAGCGTGACCGAAATCGGCGCGTCAGCCTTCATTAATATGCACGGTCTTGTCGCAGTCGATTTTCAGGGCGTAAACTCTCACATCACAGAGCTGCCGACCAACTGCTTTGCAAACTGCCAGTCGCTCAACTCCGTAGACCTTGACAGCCTTATCGCTCTTGATAATATCGGCTTGAACGCTTTCAACAATTCCGGGATAAAGTCGATCACTATCCCCTCGACGGTCAGAACGATAGATCCCAACGCTTTCATCAGCACAAACAGCCTTGAAACTGTTTATTTTGAGGAAAACTATGTTATGACAAACCCGCCTTCGTTCAGCAATATGAAGGCTCTTAAGAACATAAATCTTGAAAATTTAAAGGCGGATACCGTTTATATACCGGATCGCATGTTTGCGTATTGCACATCTCTCGAGACGCTATATATACCCTCAAATTTCTCACAGCGGGAAAAGCCCAACGGTTCGTACGAAAATGTAAATTCTATCTGCAGCGGCTGCACATCTTTAAAAGAATTGATTTTTGCCCCCAATCCGAGGATAAATGCTCTTGCGTTTTGCACAGAATCCACTCAGATCGAAACCCTCGACCTTACTCCGCTGACCAATCTTGAATACTTTAGAGAGTTTAACAACACCAATTTAAAGAGCATCATCTTTGCCTCCGATCTCGACACCTCCGGCGGAGTGTGCATAGACGGCTGCTCGTCTCTTGAAACAATAACCTTCCAAAAAGACGTTCTTGCGGATACAACCGCTTACGAAGCTTTTGACGGCTGCACCTCGCTGCTTGCGGTCGATCTTAATAAATTTGTAAATCTAAAGACCATCAACACCGGCACCTTTAATAAATGCTCCTCCATCTCCGAGCTGAGCATTCCCTCGACGGTAACAAAGATAAATCCTACTGCATTCGCCAACATGACAAGCCTTCGCAGCTTCACCCTGAACGCGAACATAGAAAAGTGCAGCACCGATATTTTCAACGGCACTCCCGGATTTGTTCTTACAATAGGCGAGGACGTCAGCGTGCTCAACCGCGATTTTCTGATTGCCGCAAACGGCCACACCTCAGATATCGTTTTCCCGGCTAATGCCGTCTTCACGCTTCCTGCGGGCGACCCTGTGGGCGGTATTTTCGGCGACGGCACCGGCGAGCAGACATACCTCACCGACGGCGACGGAAACCTCTATCTTCTTGAAGACGGCGGGCTGAGCCTTGTTTATGCCAAAAAATCGCTTGAAAGCGTCAATATTCCCGCTTCGGTAGGCGGCTATAACGTCACCGGCATAGCTTCAAACGCCTTCAAGGACAGCGCCGCAAAGTCGGTAACGGTTGACGATCCTTCCGCCGTCACCCTCTCGGAATTTGCCTTCACCGACGCGGCCGATCTTGCCTCGGTCAACGATAAGACCGAAGCCGGCGAAATCAAGGAACTTTTTGCTAACTCGTCTTCCATACCCGACGCCGCTTTTGAGGGAACAAAAATCAGCAACGCTACGAAAAAGGATCCCAAAGAAGACCTCAGTTCGTCCTCCGCGGCGTCCAGCACAAAGGCAAAATATGGCAGCAACGAAGACGGCATATCCGTTACCGGCGGCAAAAGTGATCTTTTAACCGGCGAAACCGCCAATATTGAGTTGAACGTATCAAACTACGGCACCGAGTTTTACCGCGTTTATGTCATGGCGAGCGACATGAGATGGTTCACCGACCCCATGATAACTTCGAGAAACGAAGATAATTTCAGCGTTGAGGGTCCGAAAAAGGTTCCGGAAAAGAACATCTGGTACTTTGATTTTATTCCGACGACGGGAGGCAACACTGACAACTCGGGAATTTCCATAACTACGTTAAATTATCCCGCCCCGAGCGGCACCTCCGCCTATGTCTGGGCGGCGGCGCTCAGCAAGGAAAATCTGTCGGACAGCGAAATCTACTATCCCGGCGGAACATATGACAACGCATATGTTTCACCCAATTATGTGCAGATAGATTGGAATACCAAGCATAAGGACTTTACCCTTGAAAAGAAAAGGATACAGAACGCCGCCCAATATCCCCTTGAATTTCAGAAATCCGCAGCCGACGGTGCAATCGCTTTAAAGCCCATAGCCTACAGCCTTGCGCTCACCTCGGGCAGCGCCGGCTCATCAGGCTCCGGAACGGAATACGGCGCAGATTATGTCACCGAAGTTGAATTTACCGATACTTTCAATCTGCCCGAAGGACTGAAATGGCGCGACGGGATAAGCACAGAAAATATCCGTAAAGTTTTAACCGGAAGCTCCGCCTCGGTCTATGCCGTTATAGGTGAGAAAGAATACCTTGTCGCGCAGGTCAGCGGCTTCGGCGGCGTTGCGGGAAACATCACCGACATAAAGCTTGACAAAACCGACGATAAGCTCTCGGTGGTGTGGACGGTTGAAAATTCGAGCCTTGAAACCTCCCGCCCCTCCGAAATAAGCATAGACGCCACCAGCGCGATGATCTCGTTCGGCGGGGATATTATCCTTCGCGATGAAAGTCGCCCCGAGATAACCTCATATACCGTGAATAACGATGTCAAAGCGCATATAACCTACACCCACGGTGATCATGATGATCTGAACGCCAAATCCGACGACGCAACGGTCAATGCCGGAGAGGGAAAGCTCAGCATGTCCAAAACCCTTGTCGGAAATCCGCCGACGAGAATGAACGAACCCGCCGTTTATACCATCAGGATATGGAACGAGAGCGCCTATAATGCGCCGATGCTTCAGATGTGGGATTGGCTCAATAACACTCAGAGCTACATTGAGCCGGAAGAAATAGAGCGTTTATTCAGAGAAGAAACCTACGGCGAATACCTTGAAATCACAGTATCGAATGCATATTTCCTCAATAGCGGTGAATCGGTTCCCACCGAGCAGTTTACCGCTGTTGACGGCGAAACCGTCGGTACGCCCTCATATCTTGATTCAACGGTCAACGACCTTTCCGATTATCCTATTTATGACGAAAGCGCAGTAGACCCTGTAACCGGTCAGACCGAGCTTACAGAGGGCAGATATAAAAGATTCAACGGTTCTGTAGCTGACGTTGTATATACCTATGATACGACTACGAAACGGATTAAGATGTCGTACGGAGAAGTCAATAAAACCATAGGCGAAGGCGGCGACTATTCCACGCTTGCAGAAGCTATGGAAGAATTAAAAATGTATGTCGGACGCCAAACCGGCTATCTTCTCAAGTGGCATACGGTAGATAAGGGCATAACCTTTGCACCCGGAGAAGAAGTCAACATCAGGGTCAATACACGTACCAAAGATTCTTTCATGATGCTGGAAGGAGACGTAGTTCCCGGTGAAAAGACAATATACTCCCGCGACGCTATGCACGCCATGGATGTAGATTACCATTACCGAGCCGGCTGGAACGGCGAGGCTACACACGATTGGCAGACAAATACTTGGTTCGATACCGGCACAAGATTTGAAGTCAAAAATGCGGCTGCCCTGAAAAATTCAGCAGACGAAGATGTGCAGTACGTTGAATCTAACGACGGCAATCCGTACTACATCAAAAACGACCTCGACATCATCAAGGACGCCATCATCGACGGCACCGAATACGGCACGCAGGACGGCGGCAACGAGAGGATCACCGAAAAGCTCCGCCTCGACATGGATATGGACTATGTCCTCAGACTTAAACACTGGGGCACCGGCACATATGACACCCTGCCCGTCGTCGACCACATGGAGGGGCTGCAGGTAGTTTTGGCCCCTGTAGATCTCAACAGCGGCGCGGAGTGGACTGCGTATACCGAACTTCACTACGTCGGCGGAAGGGCGTACTATGCCCTTAACCTTAACGGTGTTTCCGGCGGCAAATATACCTACAAAGGCGTTCAGTTTGACAAGTATTACTGCGACCGAATCGAAGTCGCCGAAACAAAAGAAAGCGGCGTCAGGACCGGCTTCGATACACTTTTGTACTTCTACTTCGTCGACACCCTGCCTATTGAATACGAGCAGGTAATTCAGTACAAGATCACCACAAACCGCGAAATCTGCCTCGGCAAGGACGCCGGCAGTCTCGAAAAATGGAGCCTCAACAACGGCGTTTGGGTAAACGATATACCCGGCAGGCGAATCACCGAAAACCTTATCCATGACGGCACCCTGCTCAAGTTTGAAAAGAAGATCACTCTTGAACGCGCCGGAGTTCCCGCGCTCGATAAGGTCGCCGACATTTCCGGCATAACCGAGTCTAAAAACACGGTCCTGTACCGTATGCGCCTTTACAACAACAGCGCCGACCAAACGATAAATCTGACCGGCAAGCAGATCTACGACCTTCTCCCGCAGACATACGATAAATTCACATGGTCTACCGAAAACGTATCTTTGGAATGGGTGAAAGATTCCTCGAACCCGAAGATCACCTACGGTGAAGATGGCGAAGGATATGTAGATGTCGAAATTGTTGACGGAAAAATGTCGACTACCGGCGCCGTCGGTGAGCTTTGGGAGATTAAATCCGGCGACGGCGACCGCCAGATAATCGACTTTGACGATAAGCTGAAATTCAGCTTTGCCCCGCAGCAGAGCATTTACTTCTATGTTACGCTGACATTCCCGACAGGCGATGACTGGGATAACTATCATGATGAAGTCACCAAAGGCAGCGGTGAAGAAGATCACAAGGACAAACCCGTAGAAAACTCGCTCTTTGTCTACGGCATGGAAGACCGCGTTGAGCACACCCTGATCAACCCCGGCAAGGCGTTTTTGCAGAAGGGCGTTTATGAGATAGGTACATATAACGTGTCAGATCCCCAAGATAGGAAATTTTATGATTATTATATCGGCCGCGACCGCACGCATTATTCCTATAACACCGAGGGTAAACGAGATCAGCAGAAAGTCCAGCTCAACACCGTAACGTACTATATAATCATCGAAAACACCGGCGAAGGCAAGCTGTACCTAAATGATGTATATGACGTCCTGCCGGAGGGGTTTGAGTTCCTGTCGCTGAGGGCGGCCGTTGGTACAAAGTGGCTGCCGGATAATGGCGATAACTGGTACATGGCAACATGGACGGGTATGTATGTTGGAGGCATAGGCGTTACCACCAGCATTGGTGAGGCTGTATCCGGAGGATTTAAAAATATAGTTGTAAGGGCAGCAGACGATGCTTACTATTCAAACGAAGAAAATGAAAATACCTCCAGATTCAGACAGGTAAAGATTGCGGCAACAACCGACGGCAGTACGGTTAAGTTCACGTTTTCTAAAAGAGACAGCGCTAATAAAACAGATATTTCCTATGACGACAACGGAGTATACCTCAACGAGGGCGAATATACCCAGATCGTCTTCACGGCAGTCACGGGTTCACAAGAAGATCTCGAAAAATCAAAATCCGATACCGCTCTAAACTCGGCGTTCATGGAATACTATGTTCCCGGTCTTGACGAAGCGAATGTAACCGTCGACACCGAAGCAGGGGTTTCGGTTTCAGACGCGAACAACCTCGCGCCCAACGACGGCGACAGAAAGCTTTGGAGCAAAAAGGAAGCCGAAGCGACCGGCGTCAAAAATCTTGAAACCCACAACAAGAACAACCCCGTCTTTCTTGCTTCAAGCGTTGAAGTGATCCCAGGCGATATTATTCCGGGCGTGCAGAAGACTCTCGATGGCGACGCTGCAAGGCAGTATTCTGCCGGCGTAAAGGATATAAATTGGAAAGTCAAGCTGTTTAACGACGGCGACGCCGCCATGCCGTTTGACTTTGAGGACACTATTCAATATCCCTTGCGCTTCAGCGGAAAGATGGACTATACTCTTTATGAGGGCGTAAGCGGTATTTATACTGCCGCTAATGAAACAATCAACGGCCGCCTGCTGAGAGCGGCTACTCAGCCAACAGACGGTAAAGATTATCTATTTAATTTTACCAAATGGGATAAAGATTCCAATGGCGATTATGTGCTTATAAATACTCACATTTTTGATAAATCTGATCTTAATGAATACAAGCTCTACGTCAACGGAGATCTGTATAAATTAAATGGCGGCAGCTGGAATCTCGTCTCTACTCACATGGTAAAACTTAACCTTTCCACTACATATTGTAACCACGAATATGATGCCAGCGACCCATCTGAAACGAAATATTACAGCGTAAGTACTTTCACATTCTTTGTTCCTATTTACCTTACAAAAGATGCTGAAACCGGCGATCTGACATTCAGAGTAGAATTTTCAAACGCCAATATCGATGAGAACGGCTCAAGGCCCATGCCCTACTCCCTCGCGATACCCGCGGGCGGGCATGTCGACATGACCGTAAATTCCGAAATGCCTTCCGGCCTTGATGTCTCCCAAGCTGCCGGCTCCTTCATCAACTCCGCAAAGGTCATTCCCGTCGACACCTTCGACCCCGGCTATGTGACCCACGGTCAGGACTACGACGACGGCCTGAGAAAGGGCGTTGAGTCGTCAGCGATCGTCACCGTTCACACCGGCTTCCCTACCGGCTCACACAAGGAAATTTATGAGAAGACGACCGGAAGGGAAGGCAGCGCAGAAAAGGGAACTTCCGAGGATCCGGACAATAACAAAATCTTCATCGATGATCCGTCTAAGGCGTTCACCTACAGCCTGTTCTTCGATAATAAGAACACGGATACGAGCAAAAAGCTGACAAAACTTGTTTTCGCCGATCCGCTGCCGCAGACCGATGACAAACTCGCCATAACCGACACCCGCGAACGCAACAGCGAGTTCAAGGTAGTATTCGACGAGAGTCCGAATGTCCATGTCTATTATGTTGATATAGACGATAAAGGTAATGAGAGTTTGCCTCGTGTGGAAATCGACAGCTCTAACTACACAGTCGAGTACAGTGTCAATCATGATAAAAGTAGTATAGACGCATCGCTCTCAGGTGATGCCGCCGATGGCGTTTGGCATAAAGAAACCGGTCTCAAAGTTGCCGATGACCGTTCTATCCGCGTTATAATAAATGATTCGGTCGGCACATACCTGAATGCAGGTAGTAGCTCAACATACCGCCGCATCATCGTTGAATTTGACGCCATGGTCAGCGGCGAGTCCGAACCTGGCCAGATCGCATGGAACAACTTTGCCTACAGGTACACCTACACTGACAGTTCCTC
>CANRHA010000083.1 GCA_947630315.1 uncultured Clostridia bacterium | reverse complement strand
ACCATAAGAATGGGAAGATTATTCTTGCTTTCACGGAGGATCTTTGTAAATTCATATCCGTCCATTTTCGGCATCATAATATCAAGGATCACAAGGTCAATATACTCTTTATCCAGCACATCGAGGGCTTCTTCACCGTTTGCGGCAGTAAATACGGAATAGTGTTCCGCTTCAAGCACGGCTTTGAGCAGCCGGCGTGTGTTTTTATCGTCATCTACCACAAGAATTTGGAACATAGTTTACACCTCTTAAATAAGAATAGCATTATATTCTAAACTGAAACTAAACGGACACGTCGCTTTTTGAGTGCGTCGGCAGGGCTTTTGCGTTTGTCAAAATTGTCCATGAGCGTACAAAACAGACAATGCCTTTGCAAATGGCGATGGCAAAATCGCCCATAGAAAGACCTACAGCAATCAGAATCAATCCCCACAATCACCTCACAAGTATTTTTCAGCTAATAAAAAACGACAAGACTAACCCACCGTAGCAGATAGGTCTCGTCGTTTCAGATGATACCAGGAAAGACTCCGGTGTGTTGGAATCACCGCACACAAGTGCCGACTACTCCCTTATTCAAATTTATTATATCACAGAACCTGCTTTTTTTCAACTGAATTCATGAACCCTGTTTTGGACAGATAACGCTCTGTGTCCAAAAATGTAACAAAGCTTGTCCTGAAAGGAAGAGTACGATGAGAGGATAGCATTGAGTAATGAACTTTCATGCTTTTCTGAAGAATAATATGAGTAATATGTTTCGAGGTAATAATAATTAAAGGGCTCCATGCGAAATTAAAAAATTCAGATGCCTTTAAAAAAGTATTCTACCCCTTCAAAAGTTGTCTGAGGACAGGACATCTGGGTGTATTAGTGAGTATAACTTCAAGATGTTGTCGCAGAAACACTAAGCTGAACAGCAAGAGTTAGTTGAAAAGATTGACAGACTCAAAACCGAATTATCGGTTGAAAAACAGATTACTGCCGACGCTGAAAAAGTGGATTGCCTTAATCAAGCAATACTCCGAACCCACGGAACTTACTGCCGAAATGCTCAACACACTGATTGAAAAGATAGTCGTACACGAAGCTGTAAAAGATTCCGACGGCACCAGAACCCAAGAAATGGAGATATTTTACCGATTCGTAGGTAAAATTGATTAAAACCCATACGCACGTCTTTAAGTTTGTTAAACGGGTCAGGGGGTGGGGAGACCGGATAGTAGTTAGAGATTAGCTGTTAGTAGTTAGTTGATGTTGGTGCTGAAGGTGAGCAATAATACGAGTGTAAGCGAATACCTTTTTACAGTGTGTTAGTGGCACTTTGAATTGCTTTATTATCTGAGGGGCATAATCTACTGGTTCATTTAAAATAGCATGAGCGGCACCGCCGCGAATCCCTTTCTGTCAATGGAAGGTAACCGCATTCTGTCACTCCCGCCCAGTAAGAGCGTCTCTGTCTTCTGACATCTGTCCTCTGTCTTCTGCTCGGACAGCATTCACTACGCGACTACCTTTTTACCATAGAACTGCGCGCTGTTCCACCAGTCCAAAAAGAAGCGCATCTGGCGTCTTCCCTCCCTCATCTACCCGTGTTTCATTTGTGCAGCGACTACCTTCTTCCCCCTCCGATACCCCCGCGCCGGGTCCGTTTGCGTCCTTCCCCTCGTGCGGAGTATAAGGTATATTCTTTCCGCCTTCAACCACCCTCTCAACGAGGGCTTCAACGCTGTCGTAACCCTCCTCGCCTTCGATCATCACATCTCCAATAAAATCCGTTTGCAGCTCAAAACGGTCGTCGAAAATCACCTTCTGCTGCGTTTCGTCTACAAGGCGGACGGTTCTCTGCTCGGTCACATACCTGCCGCCCTCCTTCTTTTCGTCCGGCACAAAATATGTGATTCTCACCCTTTGTTTCGGATTTTTTATCAGCTTCTGCAGCTTCTCATTCAGCAGCGCGGCCTCACATTCGCCTAAAACTATCCGGCCGTCGGTCAGGCGCGCTGTCTCGTCGAGCGCTTCGCTGTGGCCGTTCAAAGCCTCAAACGCGCCGAACTGCGCCGCGCGGTCATACCGAGACATCCACCCGTGTTCCGTCGATTTTTTATACGGAACATTTTTTATATCGTCATATTTTCCCATTTTCTTCTCCTCTCATTCTCGCCATGATAACGCCGCCGTTCTCTTTTAACCATCTGTTCCATCTGTGATATTCCGGGAACGCCCTGAGAACCTCGGCGTAAAACCTCGCCGAATGGTTCATCTCCTTTAGGTGGCAAAGCTCATGCACCACCACGCTGTCCACTACCTCGGGCGGCGTGAGCATCAAAAGGCAATTGAAGCTTAAATTTCCCTTTGACGAGCAGCTGCCCCATTTTGTCCGCTGATTTCTTATTGTGATCCTGCCGTAGGTCACGCCTATCTTTTGGGCGTAAAGCCTCGCCCTTTCGGGTATCGTCTCCGCCGCCCTTTTTGCAAGATCCTTAAGCTCGTCTGCCGTAAGCGGGGCGGCTTTTGCCGCGGCCTTTTGTTCTTCGATCTTCCTGAGATTTTTCTCTATCCAGCCACTGTGCTGATTTACGAACCTGTCTATCTCTGCGGCGCTTACCCTCATCGGCGCTCTGACGGTTACGCCGTCGGCTGTGACCTCAAGGCCGAGGGTCTTGCGCCTGCTTCTTATAATTCTGTACGTCAAGCCTTATGCCCTCCTATCTGACCGTTGCGCTCCTTTGCGGTTGCGCCCTCCTCAAAGTTCATGCCCTTTAAGACCGAGTTTTTGCCGTATTTTTTCTTGATCTTTATGACCGCTTTCTGAAGGCTGTGTTCCTTGGCGAGGGCGGTTTTTTCCTGTTCGCGCCGCTTTTCGGCCTCCTCGTAATCGGTAAAGAGATCAAGCTGAAGCGGCTGCTCCTCGGGCACGTTCTCCTCGGGGATAACGTTACATGCCGCGATCGTTATACGCCTTACAAGCATATCCCTGCCGACGATCCTGTCATAAAGCTTCATCACCGCCTCGGTTATGAGCTTTGTGGAACTGGTCGGGCGGTCGAGATTTGCGGTGCCGTGGGCGTGCTTAGGCACCTTTCTGCCGTAGCGGTCTATGGCGACCTCGCCGCTGTAGCCCTTTGATATATTCTCAACGTCATACCCTACGGTGAGGACCATCTGGCTCGTGACAAGCCCTTTATCCACAAGATCGAGCACCAAAAGGTCAATCATCTCGCGGGTCACGAGCCGGGCTTTATCAAACGGATACGGCTCCTGTAAAACCTGTCCCGAGCTTATGCTGTTCGTTTCGGGCTTGTACGCCTTTATATCCTCTATCGTGACCGGCTCCCAGCCCCATGCGTGATCGATCAAAAGTTCCGCGTTGATCCCGAAAAGCTTATAAAGCTGATTTTCATTGGTCAGCGAACGCCTTGCAACGTCGCCCATCGTGTACATGCGGTGCTGAGCGAGCTTGTTTGCATAGCCGTTTCCTATCCTCCAGAAATCGGTTATCGGGGTGTGATCCCAAAGCTTTTCGCGGTAACTCATCTCGTCAAGCTCGGCGATACGAACGCCGTCTTTATCGGGCGGCATCTTTTTTGCAACTATGTCCATGGCGACCTTGCACAGATACAGGTTGGTGCCTATGCCGGCGGTGGCGGTTATGCCGGTGATCTCCAAAACCTCGCGTATCATCTTCATGGCGAGTTCCCGCGCGCTAATACCGTAGGTTTCAAGGTAGCCGGTGGCATCTATAAAAACTTCATCAATAGAATAAACGTGAATGTCCTCGGGGGCGATATATTTCAGATATACCTTGTAGATCCGCGTGCTGTACTCGATATAAAAGGCCATTCGCGGCTTCGCGGTGACATATGAGACGGCGAGCGCGGGATTTGCCTTAAGCTCGGCGTCAAAATAACTTTCGCCGGTAAATTTTCTCCCCGGGGCGCTTTTTATGCGTTCCCGGTTTACGTCTCTTATCTTCTGAACGACCTCAAAAAGCCGCGGCCTGCCGGGTATGCCGTAAGCCTTGAGCGAGGGCGAAACCGCAAGGCAGATGGTTTTTTCGGTGCGGCTTTCGTCGGCGACAACAAGGTTCGTCGTAAGCGGATCGAGCCCGCGTTCACGGCATTCGACCGAAGCGTAGAAGCTTTTAAGATCTATTGCGATATAAGCTTTTTTGCCGTTTTCCATCCTTTTTCGCCCCTTTTTGAAGGTCTTCCGCAAAGCATATCCTGCCCCGCAAAAACAGTATATCACATATGAAAGGAGATTTCAACAGGGACGGGGCAACTGTACGGAAAAACGGACTTGTTTTTGAGGGAAAATTTATGGGGCAAAGGCGGAAAATTTGCGGGGAAACTGGATCGCGGCAGAAAGCCGGAGTGAAGAAAGAAACGGTTAATTTGAAGAAATAATTTTGTGGGGTGGCGCTTTTAGAAGTCAGAAATCAGAGGTCGGAAATCAGAAAAGCTTTTACCGGGGGTTGCAATAAGATGATGGCGAGCAGGTAGACAAGAGGTCTCTGCTTGTTTTTTGCCGCGCCTTCTGCGCATGACAAAAGCAGCCTGCAATACGTCGCCTCTGTCCTCCCGGGTCTGATTTCTGACTTCTCACTTATAATCGCCCCCGCACATGCCGTTAGGCATGTGCGGGGGCGCAGCACAAATTTCAAATCATTCCAATCGTTTCACTCCTGCGTTTTCCTACATTACTTATAATGTGATCTATAGGCACGGAGCGCAGATTATTTCAGTTATTTCACACTGCGGGGGCCTCGGACTTGTCCGACTGCTTCGCAAAGATGCGCGTGCGGAGGTAGGGCACCGACTGCATTATGCCGAGAACGATGAGGTCTACCGCCATGACCGCGATAACAAGTATTCCGTTGAGGAACATAGACCAGAGCCATTGGTCGGATATCGGCAGGCCGATCATCGCCGACATTCCCGCAAATTCCTCGGGCATGTATTCTCCCCAGAGCAGCCCGCCCGAAAGGGTCAGCGAAACCCAGCGGCCGAAAGAGCCGAGCATCGTTCCCCAGAGCCAGCCGAGCTTTTTGCCGGCAGCAAAGCCGCAGAGGAACACAAGGGTGTAGGCGACAACATAGTCAAGAAGCATAGACTGCCAGCTGATCGAAATTCCGCCGCCTAAAACATACTGAAGAACGCCGTTTACAAAGCAGCAAAGAAGGCTGTACTTAGGCCCCCAGCGCAGGCAGTAGATAAGTATCGGAACGAGCGCAAAGTCGATAGAGCCGCCGAGCGGGAAACGGTAGAGCCGCAAGTAGCCCAGAACGGTCGCTATCGCGATCATGATCGCGCCCTCCACGAGCGCCAAAAGTTTTTTGTTTTTCATGGTAATAACCATCCTTTCGCAAATTGGGCATAAAAAATGCCCTGAAATGATGTCATTCCTGAAGGCAGAGTAAAAGTGTATTAAGCAAAAGCTCCCTACGCCGGTACTAACCGTATCAGGTAAAGGGTCAGGAACAACATTCCTATCTCAGCCGGTCGCGCCGGCCCCCCTGTTTTGACAGCGCCTATAATACCACATTATTCCCGGTTTGTCAACATTCATAGGGCATAATTTGAAAGATATCTGTAATAATTTTTTGGCGGATTGCTGTCTGAAGCCAGAAATCAGATGTCTGAAAACGGAAATCAGGATTTTTGGGGTGAATGATCTTATTGAAATGTGATCAGCGGGAAAAGCGGAACTTTACAGAATAAAATTCACGGCTCCGTATATCATATGGCAAACCGTAAAGCAGACGGCGGGAACTGCCGCTTCAGCATACGATATCTCCCTCAGCCCCCGGACTTGGCGCCGGCTCGGCTTTTGATATGCTTTTTTATCATTATATCAGCCGAAAGAAAAGAAATCAACACTCCCCCAAAAAGCAAAATCAAAAACGCGCAAAAAGCAACGGAGCCTCTTGCAGGGGCTCCGCTCGCTTTTTTGAAAAATGAAAGTAAGGAGGAATAATGAAGATGTCTGAGTTAGTTGGGGCGTATGCCCGTTACAAACCGCGAGGTCCAATAACCGGTGGTGATGTTTGCGGTTTTTACAAAGTCGTCGGGAACGGGCGAGTAGATCATGAGTCCGCCTCCGGCATATATTCCGCAGAAGCTCGCGCTGCCGCCCTCGTCCTGAGAAAAGTATACGGCGTCGCCGGGCTGAAGCTCGGAATACTCTATCTTTTCGCCGGCCTCAAGCTGTGATTTTATCTGCCTCGGAAAATCCGTGCCGGCTTGGTTGATGCAATAGTATACGAACCCCGATGAATCGAATCCCTCGTCCGGCGAACTTCCTCCCGCCGCATAAGGAACGCCGAGCTGTTCGGCCGCTATATCTACGGCTGTGGGCGAAGCGCTTTTTTCTTCGGGATCGCTGTTTTCGGGAGCCTCGGCAGGTTCGGGCTGAGTTTCGGTATCGGCGGGAGAAGGTTCCGGGGTTTCCGCTTCATCCGAAAAAACATCGGCAGGTATTACCGTCGGCTCATCGACAGTGGCTGCGGGAACGTCGCTTTCGGCGGAGGGATCAAAGACTTCTTCGGAAGAAACGTTTTCGGCGCGGAGCCTTTCTTCGGCCGCACCGCACGCCGCAAGTGCGCAACAGATCAGAATGCTTACGGCGAGTGAAACAATGACGCTGACTTTTCCGGCTTTCATCTGAAATCCCTCCGTCCTCGCAACTATATGAACCATATCCTTGTTGTGATTACAGTATACCACACCCAAATGCAAATTCAAGAACAGAGCGGTTACAAATGGTTACGGAATGATTACAGTTTTCGGGGAAAGGATTACAAAAAAATTACAGGCTTATCGCGTGGTGAGCGAGGCCCGACAGAAGTCAGATGTCAGAAATCAGATGTCAGAATTTTGGGGTTCGCCTGTGGAAGCGGAATGCATATGTCCGGGAAGAGAGCGGGCGACGGAACCTTGGCGCGGGGGCTGCTGCTTATTTCAGGGTGCCTGCGCAGCCGTGGCCCCGGGCGAAGCCCGCCCCGCGCGGAGCGCGGGGCCAGCGGCAGCGAAGCTGCCGCTGCGGCGGCCCTCCGGGGCCGCCGGGGCTTCGCCCGGGGCCACGGCAGAGAACAGAAGTCAGGAAAGAGAACAGAAGTCAGAAATCAGATTCATCCGCTTTTCTGCCGGGCTTCCCCCTCACTCCCCTGCTATCCTCTTTCTCAGCATCTTGGCGAACGCCGAGGGCTTTTCCGTTTCGGGCTTGGCGCCCTCTGAGGTAAATCTCATCTCGACCGGGGTCTCGTCGCAGAACGGCGCCCACTCGGGAAGCTCGGCGCCGTCGCTGTCGGGTCCGTTGGGATCGCCGGTTTTTATGAAGTTGCAAAGGTAGTTCGTCATCTGCCTCGCAAGGTCATAGTGGCGGCCGACGAACGGGCGCCAGCACTTGGCAAGGGTCTCAAAGAAGAACCAGAGGTCAACCGAATGGAAGGTTCCGGGCTCATCGGGGCCGGGAATGTCCGGTTCAAAG
>CANRHA010000082.1 GCA_947630315.1 uncultured Clostridia bacterium | reverse complement strand
GCTCGACGATAGAAAAAAATCCGAGTTTATCGGCATGACCCTGATGGTTCCCGAGAGCTTTGAATACTCCGAGATGCTCGATACCCTCACGGAATGCTGGTACGACGCCATGAAGATACACTTCGCCATTGAGCTTGTGAACGACCGCGACTACAACAGCCGAATAAAATCGGGCGATTACGATATAGCTTTAGCCTTCATAGGCTCAAATACCGCCTCGCTGTATGACTATATAAGCCCGTTCGGCGCAGATAAGACCTTCGGGTTCAGCGTAAGCGAGGCCGCGGAGCTTATGAGATCAAAGGACGGGTATGAATCGCTGTCCGCCCTTAATTACGCATGTTCCGAGGCCGAAACGGCGGTACTTTCGGAATACCGCTTTATCCCGCTGTGGTATCTTCCTACGGTATTAAAGTATAACGAAGACGCCGAGGGGCTTGCCCTCGACCCGTTCACAAAGACGGTATACTTTGAAAACGCAAAGATGTTCTGAGAAATTATCCGGAAAATAAAAAAAGCCCTGACACGGGGCTTTCTTTATTGCATCTTTAAGGGCATTATGCTCTTGTGACCTTACCGGATCTGAGGCATCTCGAGCAGACGTAAACGTGGCAGGGGGTACCGTTCTTGATAACCTTTACTCTTTTTACGTTCGGCTTCCAGGTTCTATTGGTTCTCCTGTGGGAGTGAGATACCTTAATTCCGAAAGTTACGCCCTTTCCGCAAACTTCGCATTTAGCCATGGGGCTGCACCTCCTTTTAGAATGTTCATGGAATCACAAGGTATATCTTATCAAATATTTTCATGAAATGCAAGTGTTTTCTGAAAAAAGTTTTTATTTTTTTCATTTCTTTTTTTAATCTCTTGCTATTTTCATAAAAATATAGTATTATAAAAGTGTATATTTTACCGAAGTATATTTTAAAGGAGCTTTTTATATGTCAACGCTGTTCAGCTTAAAGGGGCTTGACCTTTTAATCATGCTTGCCGTGCGGCTTGCTATCGTGTTTCTTATTCTCCCTATACATGAGCTTGCGCACGCCTACGCCGCAAAAAAGCTTGGCGATAACACCGCCATGATCTCGGGGCGGCTCACCCTCAACCCGCTTTCACACGTCGACCCGATAGGCGCGGCGCTGTTGATACTCTGCGGGTTCGGCTGGGCAAAGCCGGTGCCTATAAATCCCAGAAACTTCAAAAACTACCGCCGCGATACCGCGATAACCGCCGCCGCAGGGCCTTTATCCAACCTTCTCTGCGCGATTATAGCCGTTTTTATCTACTCGGTCCTCTACGCGGTAGTAAGCACCTTCGCTATCCCGGTCAATGTTTTTAATGTGCTGATGTATGTCTTTCTGGCGCTTCAGTATTTCACGGTCGTGAACCTTTCGCTGGCGCTTTTCAACCTTATCCCGATAGAACCCCTTGACGGCTCGCGCATTCTCAGCTACTTCCTGCCGCCTAAGGCGAACGCTTGGATCTATAAAAACAGCTACTATATCCGCATCGGCCTGTTCATACTCGTAATAGCCGGAGCGTTCACAACGCCTCTCTCCTGGCTCATAAACAAGATATATACATTCCTTTTGTTCCTATTTTCATGGATAACCCCGCTTTTCAGGGCGATTTTCTGAGGTAAAGATGAATAACGTCTCATACAGGCTTGACAGCTTTGAAGGCCCGCTCGACCTGCTTCTGTTCCTTATTTCAAAGCACAAGCTCAACATAAACGACATCAGGATATCTCTGCTGCTCGACCAATATCTTGAATATATCGACGGCCTCGAGGAGCAGGACTTTGAATATGCCGGCGAGTTTTTGGAGATGGCCGCGAGGCTGATACTTATAAAGACCCTCTCGCTGCTGCCTAAGCATGAAGAAGCTGCCGAGTTAAAGCGGGAGCTTCAGGGCAGACTTATAGAGTATTCTCTTTGTAAGCAGGCGGCCGCAAGGCTCAGGGAAATTTATCGGGGCGACGCGGTATATGTAAAAAAGCCCTCCGAGCTTAAAATAGTAAAGACATACACCCAGACCCACAGCCCCGACGATCTTTTGGCGGCGTTTTTCGGGATATCGAGCTTAAAATCCCGGAACAGCCCGGTACAGGCCTCGGCGTTCAGACCGATAGTTTCGCGCAGGATAGTTTCGGTAACGTCGAAGATACTTTATGTATTAAGGCGGCTCTATAAAACCGGCAAATGCGGAATGGACGAGCTTTACACCGGCATGACCGACAAATCGGAAAAAATAGCGACATTTCTCGCGATACTCGAACTCACCAAGTCGGGCAGGATATCTTTAAACGACGACAACACCGAGATCACCTTTGACCGCACATCAAAGCGCCGCAAAGAAAGCGAGGCAGGATAACAGTGCAGCTTGAAGAAAAAATATCAGTAATAGAGGCAATTTTGTTTGCAAGCGGCGAGCCGATAGACTTTGAACGCCTTGCCCTCGGCGCAGGAGTCGAGACGGCGGACGTTCACAAGCTTGTGACGATGTTAAACGCAAACTACTCCGAGCGCGGCTCGGCCCTTGAAGTTTTAAAGCTTGAGGACTCCTATCAGCTCGCGACAAAAGAAGCCTACGCCCCGTACATCAGGACCGCGCTTGAATCAAAGCGCACGGCAACTCTGTCTCCCGCGGCGATGGAGGCGCTCACAATAATCGCTTACAATCAGCCTGTTACAAGAAGCTTTGTCGAAGACGTAAGGGGAGTGGATTCAAGCGGGGTCATATCGAATCTGCTTGAAAAGGAACTCATCGAGGAGGCCGGAAGGCTCGACGTTCCGGGCAGGCCGGTCACGTTTAAGACCACCGCAAACTTTCTGAGGTGCTTCGGCCTTGCCTCGATAAACGATCTGCCGCCGCTGCCGAGCGGCAATTCGCAGATGACCTTTGACGATGTCGCCTCAGAGGAATGACGAAAGGAGCAGGATATGACCGTCCTATGGATAATCCTCGGCGTTATTGCGGCGCTGATAGCCGTAATAGTTATTCTGCTGCATTTTTCGGTCAAGGCGTATATAAGAGCGGATAGATCCGGCCTCGATATAAACGTCAAGTACCTCGGGATAAAGCTTTACAGCCTCAGTCTCCCAGATAAAGGCGGCAAAGATGACGCAAAAGCCGACGGCGGCGCCGAACAGCCCCCGAGCGAGCCGGAGATAGTTCTTACCGAGCTTGACGAGGCGGATCCGACGGAGGCTCCTATTGCAGATATCCCTTCGCAGGAAGACCCGCCCGCAGATGATGAAAACAAGCTGCAGGAGCCGGAAAAACCCGGCGAAGATCAGCCGAAAGAAGCCGAAAGCGCAGAAAATGACGAAAAAGCCGAGAATGACGAAGACAAGCCCAAAGAAATCAAGCCGACGCTGTTAGAGCAGTTCAACGAGTATAAAAAGTACATTCCCGCCGGGAAAAAGGCGTTCAAAAAGCTTTTAAAGCTTATTAGGTTCTACGATCTCAAGCTTGATCTGACCGTAGGAAACGAGGACCCCTACAAGGCCGGAATGAACTTCGGGAAGATAAACGCGGCGGTGTATTCGGCGATAGGGCTGCTATGCTGCATTTTCAGCGTTAAGATAGATTCTACCGAGATAAAATGCGATTACGAAAACAAGCGCTTTGACATTGATTTTTACACCGCGGTATACGTCAGGCCGAGCGCGGTTATAGCTTTGGCGGCGTATGTAGGCGTGTATTATCTCAAAATAAGAAAGAGCATGAAAAAACTTGATAAATTGGCAAAGGAGAAAGCAACAAATGAATGAAAAGAGCACAAACCTTGAAATTCTGGTAAAAACCGCTATCGAGAAGATCAAAGAGGTCGCCGACACCGAAACGGTCATCGGCAAGCCGATCGTAACTCAGAACGGCACCACCATCATTCCCGTCTCCAAGATCAGCGTAGGCTTCGGCTCGGGCGGCTCAGACCTTCCGACAAAGCAGGCAAAAGATCTTTTCGGCGGAGGAGCCGGCGGCGGAGTTTCTATCCAGCCGATAGCATTTATTACCATCATGCCGGACGGAAACGTAAAGCTTTTGCAGATGACCATAAACGCCCCCAAGGAAAACGCCGCTTTAGCGCTTATTCCCGATGTTGTAGATAAGATCGCGGGGATAATTTCAAAGGGAAAATCTGCCGAGGAACCAGCCGACGAGGAGCCTGTAGAGGAATAAACGGCGTATTTTTCAGACATACCGGCGCAAACTATTCTCCCAGACTTAATCGGGAGGATAGTTTATGGAATATGTAAAAAGACTGGTAGTCTGTTTAATATGTCTTGTTGCCATAGCAACAGTTATCTGTATAAATTTAAGAGCGGAAGAAGTAGTTACAAACGCCAAGGGCGCAATTCTGATCGACCCGGAAAGCGGCAGGGTTTTATACTCTAAAAACGCGGGCGCAAAGCTTCAGATGGCGAGCACGACCAAGATCATGAGCGCGATTTTAACGATAGAATCGGGCGACATCGACCGCAGCTTTACCGTTGACAGCGAAGCTATACGCGTTGAAGGCTCGTCTATGGGCCTCATGGACGGCGATACCGTTTCAAAGAGGATACTCTGCTACGGTATGCTTCTGCCGAGCGGAAACGACGCTGCAAACGCGGCGGCTGTCGCCGTTTCGGGCAGCGTTGAGAGCTTTGTTGATCTGATGAACAAAAAGGCCGCGGAATTGGGTCTTAACTCGACTCATTTCGTCACCCCGTCGGGGCTTGACGACAACACCGATATGCACTACTCGACTGCGGAGGACATGGCCAAGCTCACGGCGTACGCCCTGAAAAATGAAGTCTTCAGGGAGATATGTTCTACAAAGAAGATATCCCTTGACCTCGGCGGGCGAAGCGTAGAGCTTTACAACACCAACAAGCTTCTTAATACCTGCGAGGGCGCATACGGCGTTAAAACGGGCTTCACCGACAAGGCCGGAAGATGCCTTATTTCTGCGTGTGAGCGAAACGGTATAAACCTGATCTGCGTGACTCTGGGCGATTCTACCGACTGGATAGACCATCAGGCGCTTTTTGACTACGGGTTTTCAATGCTCGAAAGGGTGGAACTCGGCGGCGAAAGCTATAGGGTTCCAACCGCCGGAGGTCCGGAACACGAAGCGGTTTTAATAAGCGATAAAATTTGGTTCGATCTTGAAAAGGGCGAATCCGAAAGGATCGAGACCTCGGTCATCATACCCCGGTTCATATACCCGCCATCGGAAAAAGGGCGGACAGAAGGGCAGATAATATATTATCTTGACGGCGGGGTGCTCGGTATCTCTGAGCTTAGGCTCGCCAAAGATATACCCGAATAAAGACATTAAAAACGGAGACATAAATGGAAGAAAGATTGCAGAAAATTCTCAGCGGCTGCGGATATTGCTCCCGGAGAAAAGCCGAGGAGCTTATCGCGGCCGGAAGAGTAAAGGTGAACGGCAGAGAATGCAAGCTCGGAGATAAAGCGGATATCTCTGCCGATATAATTTCGGTCGACGGGGTAAATATCGACGCCCCGCTTAAGACCGAGTATGTATACTATATGCTTAACAAGCCCCGGGGATACGTCACCACCACGCAGGACGAACTTGAACGCCGCTGCGTAATGGGCCTTATGAAGGACGTTAAGGTAAGGGTTTTTCCTGTGGGAAGGCTCGACCGAAACTCGGAGGGGCTTTTGCTGTTTACCAACGACGGCGACTTTGCAAACAGCATTATGCACCCCTCGGGGCATATTCAGAAGACATACCGGGTAACGGTGCGCTCGGGCGTAACCGAGGAACAGGTCTCCCGGCTCTCCGGCGGCGTTGAAATAGACGGCGAAAAAACTCTGCCCGCAACGGTATCCGTAATAACCGAGGAGCCGGGCAGGACGGTTCTTTTGATAACGATAAGAGAGGGCCGCAACCGCCAGATAAGAAAGATGTGCGAGGCGGTAGGGCTTGAAGTAGCGCGGCTTAAAAGGATCTCCGTGGGGCCGCTGAGGCTCGGAATGTTAAAGCCGGGCGAATACCGCGAGCTTACGCCTCAGGAGGTATCTTCGATAAAGGCAAGTATAAGAAAAGGGGAGACAAAAAATGCTTCAGATAATAAAAAAAGACGGCGTTGACGGCTACGAAGACGTACTTAAAAGCCTCGGATTGAGCGAGGCCGACGGGGTAAGTATCTCCGAAGCGGTAAACGGCGACCTAATTGACGGCTACGGGATATACCGGCTTGAACCAGAGCAGATAACGGTATATAAGATCTCCGACGGCGGCGACCTTATGCTCTCCGACGGGATAATAAGGAGCATTCTTTTCCTTGCGGCTATGAAGGGCGTCGAAAAGGCGGTATTTGAGCTGGGGAGCGATGAACCCGCAAAAAAGCTCAGGCTTATTAAGGAAGGCAATATTTTAGAGCCTATATCCGACATTTTCGGGGGCTGCGAGAGCTGCAAAAGCTCGAAGTGATCAAAAGTCTTAATCAAATCTTAATCTTTTTGCTGTTGATTCTTAATAAAATCGGGTTTATAATTCAGACATCGAAGGAAGGTATGGCGGTTGAAAAAGCTCAGCTTTCAGATAGCTCTCGGCGGAATAGTGACCGCGCTCTGCATACTGCTTATATTTGCCGTAGGATTCTTTCCTTTGTTCGTTTTCGTTTCGCCGATGCTTTCAAGCCTGCTGATATTCGTTTTAAACTACGAATGCGGAACAAAAACCGCTGTTGTATCCTATATAAGCACATCTCTGCTTGCGCTGTTTCTATCGCCCGATAAAGAGGCGGCTATGGTGTTCGCGGCGTTTTTCGGCTGCTACCCGATAATAAACGTATACATCTCAAAGCTTAAAAGCGTCGCCTTTCAGTGGGTACTCAGAATAGGTTTCTTCAATATCTCAATGATCGCCGGGTACTTTATACTTATAAAGCTTTTTACCGCCGTCACCCTCGACGACTTCGGACAATGGACGGCTCCGCTTCTGCTTTTGATGGGAAACGCGGTTGCGGTGTTATATGAATTTGCTCTGCGAAACGTATCAAGACTTTACGTCAAGAAGCTCCGGAAAACAATTTTCGGAAGGAAGTGATGCCTTAAATGGGCAAACGCATCAGCGAAAAACACAAGAAAATAATAAGGATAACCGCGCTTGTGATCTTTATTGTCGTAATGCTGGCGCTGACGGCCGCATGTCTGCCGCTTGTGCCTATGCTTGCAAGCGACGAGGGCCGCGCAAGGCTTGAAGCCCTTGTCGATAACAACCTCGTCCTCGGCGTTGCTGTGTTCTTACTGCTACAGGTTTTACAGATAGTCGTTGCGCTTATACCCGGCGCGGTGATCCAGATACTCGGCGGCGTTCTGTTCGGGGGATTCTGGGGAACGGTTCTCTGTCTTTTGGGCACTCTTGCCGGCGAGGCGACTGTGTTTTATATAGTCCGCGCGCTCGGTATGCCGCTTGTAGAGGCGCTTATAGATTCAAAAGACATAAAAAAACTCAGCTTTTTGCAGGATCGG
>CANRHA010000081.1 GCA_947630315.1 uncultured Clostridia bacterium | reverse complement strand
TTCGCAAATGTATTAACTTTGCGAAAGATTTTTTCATGCAGAAGACTTACCTCATTTCTGCTACCGCCTCGCCGCGATAATCGCGATTATCTGCGCCCCATCGGTGCCGTGCTGTTCAGCTTCTATAATGAGAAGAAGATAACGGAAAAATTTCTAAAAAAAGCGAGGGGGAAGCAAAACATCTCCGCCTAAAATTCCGCATTGAATTTAGCCAATTAAATCGTACATTAGAAACGAGTACAATTATTTGTACTCGTTTTTAAATTTTTTTGTTGACATCCACTTAACAGCTTGATATAATCAATTAAAAGATGAAAATATTTCTGAGAAAAGAGGCAAAAAATGACATACTATTCCCGTTCAGAAAACAGCAGAGGAGAAAAGGAACTGCTTTCCGACCATTTAAAGAAGACGGCGGCGCTTGCGAGCGAGTTTGCCTCGACCTTTGGCGAAGAGAAGGCGGGCGAATGGTGCGGAATCTTCCACGACGCGGGAAAGGCGTCGACGACGTTTCAGAACGTTCTTAATCACACCGAGCACCGCGTGAATCATGAGGCTTGCGGCGCGTTCATGCTCTACAAAAGCAGCAGGCTTCTGTCTGCGGTCATCTTCGCGCATCACAAGGGTCTCGATTGGTACATAGAGGATCAGCTCAACGAGTCTTACGCGGTCAAAGGCTCGGTCGAGCACGGCAGTCTTGCAAGAAAATTTGCCGTCTCGGGCGCTGAGGAATACAAATCAGCAAGGCGATTTATCATAAGCGAAGTCGGTATGCCGAAAGCTGTACCCACCTTTGTCTCGGAGAATGATTCATATTATAAAAAGCTCCCGAAAATGCTCCACGCAAGAATGCTTTTATCATGTTTGGCCGATGCCGATTACACCGCCTCCGCCTCTCACGAAGACGAGGAGATATACGGAAAGATTTCCGATATCCCGCTTGATCCAGACAAAATTCTCAACCGACTTGAAGCTTACCGAAGCCGGATAATTTCATCTTCTCATGCCGACGAGTCCATCAACAGGCTTAGAAACAGCGTCTATGATGACTGCCTGAAAGCGGCCGAAAAGCCCTCGGGCCTCTTTACTTTAACCTCGCCCACAGGCACGGGAAAAACCCTTGCGCTGCTTGCCTTTGCTGCAAAGCATTGTAAGGTCCACAGCAAGCGCAGGATCATTTTTGTGCTTCCGTTTCTGTCGATAATAAACCAAAACGCGGCTATTTACCGCGATATATGCGAAAACGTCCTCGAGTCTCACAGCATGTGCAGCTATGATGAGAGCACAAAACTCTTTGCGGAACGCTGGAGCTCGCCGGTCATTGTCACGACATCAGTAAAATTCTTTGAATCGCTGTTCCGCTCAAAGCCTGCCGATCTCCGATTTCTTCACAATATAACGGACAGCGTGATAATCTTTGACGAAGCGCAAAGCCTGCCCGCCGATCTTTCGGGCACAAGCGTCGAGGCGATCAATTCGCTCTGCAAAATGTTTCGGTGCACGGCGGTGTTCTCAACGGCTACTCAGCCTGCGTTTGACCTTAGGGCAGATGTTGATTATCGACCCGTCGAGATCGTTTCAAACCCGCATATGCTCTATGACGCGGCAAAAAGAGTAACCGTCGACTGGAGAACGGATCATAAAACCGAGCTTTCCGATATTGCCGACGAGATGTCTCACCTTTCAAGCGTCTGTTGCGTCGTGAACCGAAAGAATCATTCCCACAAGTTGTTTTCCCTTCTCAAAGAGCTTTGCGATGATTGCTTCTATCTCTCCACCGATATGTGTAAAGCTCACCGAGACGCGGTCATAAAAGAAATTTCGGAGCGCCTGAAGAATGGTCTGCCGGTAAGGCTGGTGTCGACCTCATGTATCGAAGCGGGCGTTGATATGGACTTCGAGTATATGTACCGCGCTTTAGCTCCTCTTGATTCAATAGTCCAGTGCGCGGGAAGATGCAACCGAAACGGCAGATCAGCGGGAAGAATGACCGTCTTCATTCCCAACGAAGAAAAGCTCTATCCATCGGCTTCCTATGCATATGCCGCCGATATCGTAAGTCTGATGGCCTCAAGTCGAGCCGTAGATATAAACGACCCCTCGCAGATTCGCGAGTATTACCGAAGGCTTTTTGAAAGGTTTTCCGAGGATAAGCCGAAACTTGTGAAGGCAATAAACGATATGGATTTTGCTGAGGTCGAAAAGCAGTATAAGCTGATAGATAATTCGGGCGCAAACGTTCTTGTTCCGTACGGCGGAAAATCCGAACTCTTTAACGAGCTTGCAAAAGAGGCCGCCGAGCAAGGGATAACCGCCTCCTGGATAGCAAGAGCCGCTCCGATAACCGTAACGAGCTATCAAACCGACAAGCTGTCCGAGCTTTGTGAAAGGGCGATGTTGAAAACCTCGCGCGGGAAAGTTCCCGCTTCGGGCTGGTATATATTAAACGATAAGAGATTCTACGACAAAAATTCCGGACTGTTTTTCGATGATGAAAGCAGCCTTGAATACATAATTTAGGGAGGTGTTATTTTGAGAGATATTTCATTGGAGGTCTGGGGCGACTTTGCCTGCTTTTCGCGCCCCGAGTGCAAGGTCGAAAGGCTGAGTTATCCGGTCATCACGCCGTCCGCGGCAAGGGGGATCCTCTCGGCGATATATTCAAAGCCCATAGAGTTTTATTGGCAGGTGAAAAGGATCGAGGTGCTTAAGCCGATAAGATATATAAGCTTCAAGCGCAACGAGGTCGTCAATTCAAAGATCTCCGACAAAATGAATATAATTTTTGTCGATGAGACCCTGCTGACCGAAAAGGGCAAGGGCGGCGAGAGAGACAGAAAGGTCGGAAGAGAGCATCGCGTTCAGCGTCAGAGCGTTGTTTTGAAAGACGTCCGCTACCGCATAACCGCCGAGATAGTCAAACGCCCGAGCTTTAACGGAACTCTCGAGCAGCTCTATGTTCAGGCGCAGAACCGAATCGAAAAGGGCAAGTGCTTTTTCCAGCCGTCTTTGGGCCTTAGAGAGTTTGTCTGCTATTTCGGTCCGCCTGACACTTCTCCGCCGATTTCGGATTCCTGCGATTTCGGTTACATGCTCTATGACGTCTTTGATTTCAAAAACGATATTGAAGTCAAAGAGAAAATGACCCCTCAGATATCGCTCTTCAACGCAAAAATGGACAGCGGGGTGATCGCAGTTCCGAACATTGACAGCCCGCTTGTTCTCAAACCGAAAGGAGGTATAGCCGATGCTTGAAGCGCTGTACAAATATGCTCTTGACAGCAACCTTGCGGCAAAGCCGGGCTTCAAGGATAAAAAGGTAAAGTATTATATCTCCTTAGACGTAAACGGAAAATTTATCTCATTTACCGAAGCCCTGCACGAAACTTCAAAATGCCCCGATCTGGGGAGCGCCGCCCAAAGCGCCTCCGTAAGCAATTTTTTAGTTGAAAAGGCCGAGATAGTGCTTAATATTCCCGACGCGACCCGCGAAAAGAAGCATGATTTTTATATGTCCGCGATGAAAGACGCCGGCGAGCACGACCCTCTCATCGCCCTTGCCGTAAAAGCGTTAGAGGAGCAGAACGGCATAATAGTCGACGAGCTTTTAAGCCGCAAAATAAAGCCGTCCGATCTTATAAGCATCGCGATAGACGGCAAGCCTCTTGAAAACAGCACTGGCTATCTCGACTGGTGGGAAGGCTTCAGAAATAAATTCAGGGCCAAAAACGGCGCCATGAGCAGATGCATCATCACAGGCGAGCTTATAGAACCGATAGAGACCGCCCCGAAATTCAGCGGCCTGTCGGCCGTCGGCGGCCTCCCAACGGGCACTCCGCTGATATGCTTTGACAAAGACGCGTTCTGCTCATACGGTCTTTCCAAGGCGGCGAACGCTGCCGTCTCCGAAGAAGCCATAACCGCCGTTAATACAGCCCTTGAAAAGCTTGTTAAAGAGGGCAAGGCCATCGCGGGGGCGAAGTATATCCACTGGTTTGATGAGAAGGTAAAAATCGATGCGTTCAACTACATGGACTTAGGCTCATGGGAAGAAGACCCGCCCGAAAACTCCGAAAAAGATGACGACGAAGCCCGCGTAAGAAAACTGTTTGACAGCTTTTTCAGCGGCGGCTGCCCCGAAAACCCGAAGAATAAGTATTATATGCTTTCGCTGAGCGGCGCGAGCGGCAGAACGATGATACGAAGCTATGACGAAGGTTATTACGGCGAGCTTTATGATAGTTTAAAGGCGTGGTATGACGACCTCAGCCTCGGCGGAAGAAAATACCCGAAGCTCCTGACGGTATACACCCGTCTGCTGAAATTCAGTGAAAGCGAGAGAAAATTTTCCGAGCGCATTTCAAAGGAACTCAGCGGACTTTCGGTTCAGATCATCAACTCGATAATGCACAATTCACCGCTGCCCGATACCGTTGCCTCCCGAGCGGTGGATTATATCAGGCATGATATGTACAGTTCAGATGACGACGCAAAGAAAGCCCGAAAGAATATCGACACGGTTTCATGCCAGATACTTAAGGCATGGTTAAACAGAAAATACAGAATCAACGGTAAGGAGGAATTGCTGATCATGGACAGGATCAACAAAGATAGTCCGTCTGCGGCGTATCAGACGGGGAGAATGCTGGCAGTATACGTCGCTTTGCAGAACAAGGCTCTCGGAGATGTCAACGCAGGTATCGCTGAAAAATACTTCACGTCGGCCTGCACGTCGCCTCATCTTGTCATGGGAACGCTCGCCAAGCTTTCTCAGTATCACTTTGCAAAGCTTGAAGATAAGCGGCTCGAAATTTATTACAAGAATATGATAAACGAAATTGCCGCGAAGATCGGCAAAACATATCCTAAGACAATGACCCTTGAGCAACAGTCTGAATTTGCTCTCGGTTATTACCATCAGAACGCGGAAATATATTCGTCAAAATCAAAGACAACGGAGGAATAAAAAATGGCAGTAAATAATAGGTATGAATTTATGTTTTACATTCAGTGTGTGAACGGGAACCCCAACGGCGACCCCGACATGGGCAACTCCCCGAGGATCGACCCGCAGGACATGCGCGGCTTTATCACCGACGTTGCGATAAAGCGCAGAATCAGGAATTATGTTCAGGCCGCATACGGCGATGAAGAGGGCATGGGAATAATCATGCAGCAGTCGACGAATATAAACAAGTTTATCGCCAAGGCGAAATCGCTTGCCAATGTCGAGCTCGGCGCAAAGGATAAGGAGAGCCTTTATAAATCGCGCCGCAAGGCCTGTGAGATTTTCTATGATGTCCGCACATTCGGCGGCGTGCTTTCAACAGGCCCCAACGCAGGTCAGGTCCGCGGCCCTGTTCAGCTCACGTTTGCAAAATCGGTCGACCCCATTCTTCCGATGGATATTTCTATCACAAGAATGAGCAGCGCCGACAAGATTGAAAAGGCAGAGACGTATGAAGATTACGAAGAGGCCGAGCTTCTCACAGATGAAGACAAGCTCAGGACCATGGGCCGAAAGCAGTTTATTCCCTACGGTCTTTATGAGGCGAGGGGCTTTGTGAGCGCAAATCTCGCCGCAGAGACAGGATTTGACGAAAACGATCTGAAGGTGCTCTTTGAAGCGATACTTAATATGTATGAGCATGACCGTTCGGCAAGCAAGGGCGAAATGTCGGTAATATCTCCGCTGATCGTGTTCAAGCATGTCGGAACCGACAGCGATGAAAAACAACGCGTTCGCCAGTCGAGGCTCGGCTGTGCGCCTGCCCACAAGCTGTTCGAGCTTGTAAGCATCGCGAAAAAACAGGACATAGAGACTCCGAGAAATTATACCGATTATGAGTTGACGGTCGATATTTCCAAGGCGCCCAAAGGCGTTGACGTCGGGTTTATGACGAGTCCTTATGATGACATTGTCTGGAATACCTGTCCTGACGACTGCAATTGGCTGACCTGCAAATAAAATCCGCGCAGACCAATATCATATCCGACGATCCCGACAGGTCTGCGCAGAAAAATAAGTATTTTTCAAGCCGTTTTGCGCGGCATTGAAAATAGATCATCTGCAAATCTCGCGCTGATTGCGCAGTATGCCGAATTATCAGGGCGGTATACTGTATAAGTTGTTCAGATTTGCAGATTGCCCCCTCGCGGGGGCATGAGTTGAAACAAAAATAGGCTTAACAACGGTTTCATAATCTGCTGGATTGCCCCCTCGCGGGGGCATGAGTTGAAACTTGCAGGATTTTGAGGCTTGGCGGAAAAAGTACGGGATTGCCCCCTCGCGGGGGCATGAGTTGAAACAAGAACATTTTGAAAAAATATTTTATATTTCTTCGATTGCCCCCTCGCGGGGGCATGAGTTGAAACATATTCGTTCCGACGTTGCTCAGAGGCACGACGGATTGCCCCCTCGCGGGGGCATGAGTTGAAACAAAATTTTTGCAAATCGCTATCACATTCAATCAAGATTGCCCCCTCGCGGGGGCATGAGTTGAAACTAATCATTGTGTTCGCATTTCTTGCTTATCTACATGATTGCCCCCTCGCGGGGGCATGAGTTGAAACATATCCGCCGCCTACTTCATAATTTATTTTAAAATGATTGCCCCCTCGCGGGGGCATGAGTTGAAACTGGTTGTTTTCTTCGGTTCGCAGGGTTCTGGGAGATTGCCCCCTCGCGGGGGCATGAGTTGAAACGAGAATTGACCCAGACCAAGCGCCGCCGTATGTAGATTGCCCCCTCGCGGGGGCATGAGTTGAAACTGTCAATGGATAAATTTATTACTGGTATCTATCGATTGCCCCCTCGCGGGGGCATGAGTTGAAACAGCAACCTCCCCACAGGCGCAAAGTATGAGATAGATTGCCCCCTCGCGGGGGCATGAGTTGAAACTATACCTTGTCCGTCTTGCGTATAGTCATAGTCCGGATTGCCCCCTCGCGGGGGCATGAGTTGAAACTTTCGCAGGACGTTGGCTCGTTCGGCTTCGCTTGGGATTGCCCCCTCGCGGGGGCATGAGTTGAAACTCACCACCGCCGCCAGTTTCGCCACCGCCGTTAGGATTGCCCCCTCGCGGGGGCATGAGTTGAAACCTGAATCAAAAAGCCTAATCCCTGTGTTGTGGTGATTGCCCCCTCGCGGGGGCATGAGTTGAAACAAGCATATATTAAAAATATTTTGAAAATATTTTGATTGCCCCCTCGCGGGGGCATGAGTTGAAACATACAGTTTAACCCACTCCCAGAGAAATTAGAAGATTGCCCCCTCGCGGGGGCATGAGTTGAAACATCATTCGCACAAGTGCCTTAATCAATCGCGACACAGATTGCCCCCTCGCGGGGGCATGAGTTGAAACCTGTATAATCAAAACAGCGTTCGGGGTCGATACCGGATTGCCCCCTCGCGGGGGCATGAGTTGAAACGCATTATACTGGAACTTGTCGGGATTGTCCTTGTGGATTGCCCCCTCGCGGGGGCATGAGTTGAAACATAAAGTGGCTTGCAGGCGGTTTTGTTTGCAAGATGATTGCCCCCTC
>CANRHA010000080.1 GCA_947630315.1 uncultured Clostridia bacterium | reverse complement strand
ATTTCCGCAAGGAAATTTGCGAATACCTTTTTATAGTGTGTGGACGTACTTTGAATTGCTTTATTATCCAAGGCGCATAATGTACTGGATCATTTAAAATAGCATTCGCGTAGCGAATACCTTTCCATCAGTTGGACTGGCGGCGCCTCGCCCTGTCACTCTCGCTTCCAAGAGAGCTTTCTATCATCTATTCATCTATCTTCTAACCCTCTAAAAGGGGGCAACTAAAAATAGCATTCGCTTGCGAATCCCTTTTCATCAATGTGTCGTAGCCGCACTTTGTCACACCCATCTATTGGAGAGGCTTTCTGTCCTCTGACATCTGACCTCTGTCTTCTGTCTTCAGCCTTCTTCCCTCCGCCCGCCCCTTATAGCCCCACAAAAAACTCCCCCGCCCGAAGGCAGGGGAGGCTTTTTACCGTCGTTTTATCAGCCGGCGAAGTAGTAGGAAACGCCGGAGCCGGATTCGTTCCACTCAGCGAAGTTCTGGCTCTGAGCGAAAGCGTTCTCGCTGACGAAGTACTGACCGAAGTCGGTAACGGTCTCGCCGCCGTCAGGAGTAAAGTCGATTACGAATATGTTTTCGTCCGATGTGCTTGCAACCGAGAAGGTGCCGGAAACAGGAGTCTCAACTTCGGCAAAGGTGAAGGTAAAGGTTACGTTGCCCGAATTTGCCTTTGCGTCATATCCGCTGAAGACCGCTTTATAGGTGCCGGACTCGGTGGCGTAAGTGCCGTTAGGAGCTACAAGCTCGGTGCCGCAGGCACACAGAACGCACATAGCCATAACGAGAACAAGTGCAAGTGAAATGATTCTTTTCATAGTTAATTATCCCCCGATAGAGTAATAGTCGATTTTGCTAATCGCAAGACCATTATAAACCTAATAAAAATACTTGTCAATAAATTGTTGACGGTTCCGGCGAAACATTGTGATAAATGCACAGTTTTTAACCCTTGTTTTGGGCGTTTTTCCGATGAAAATTTGTCAGATCGGGCAATATTCCGCCGCCGCCCCGAATCGACACCCTTTTTGCCGCCCGGGTGGTATCATTCAACCCGAGGGCCGCCGGCCGCTTCGCCGGCAAAGTGTCTCAGAATGTTCCGCCGGGTCACTATTCCTATATAGTACCCCTCGTCGTCGGTCACGGGCACAAAGTTCTGGTTCATCGCAAGGCGTATAAGCTCATCGCGGGCGGCGGTTATCCTCACCGAACGGTAGGGGCGCTCGCGCTCGCGCGAAAGAACATCTTTAAGCTTAAAGCTCTCCGCCGAGAACATCGACACGCCGGTTTCGCCGCCTCTGTCGAGCATGAACCACAGAAAATCACCCTCGGCGACTACGTTTATATATTTTCCGTCGCGCGAGATGACCGGTATTCGGGTATAGCCCCGCGCGCGCATCTTTTCAAGGGCCTGTCTAAGGGTGTAGTCGTCGTAGAGGTAGGCCGTTTCGCTTTTGGGGATCAGAAAATAAGCAATATTCATAAATTTCCTCTTAAAGATCAGACGCCGATGTACTCCTCAAGGCACAGTCCCGAGCTCATAACGTCTTCCGCGTACTTTACTCCTACATATCGGTAGTGCCACGGTTCGTAGATATAGCCGGTTATGTCCTCTTTGCCCTTGGGGTATCTTAGAATGAAGCCGTATTCGGTACAGTGCTCCGAGAGCCATTTAAATTCCGGGGTGTCTTCAAACTCCTCGTAGGTATCCCAGTGGTCGGTGTCTATAATGTCTACGGCAAGGCCGGCGTTGTGTTCGCTTCCGCCCGGCGGCGCTATGTTTATAGATACGTCCGCGTAGGCTTCGTCGTAGCTCATGCCGTTGTCTTCCATTCTCGATTTTACGTTCCGCTCAAAGAGCTTTTTCTGATAATCGACCGTGCGGTAGGCCGAGAGGACCTTCAGATCGATACCGTCCTTTTTAGCCGCCGCTATCATCTGCTTGCAGTAGTATGCGGCGACCGTTTCAAGCTCATAGCTTCCCTGAACGAAGTCGGTCTCGATCGAGTAGTCCTCGGGCAGGAAAAGGTCCTTGTTCACGACAAAGAAGTAGTCGTCGGCGCTTTTGAAGTAGTAGTTTTCGGGCACGGTAAGAGTCTCCTCCTCGACGACCGGCTTTTCCGCCGAAAGGTATTCGCCGAAAACGCAGGCATTTCCGCCGTTGTAATCTATAACGAACCAGCCGCCGTCATAAGTTCTGCCTATAACCTTTGCCTCGTCGCCGGGGTTGAGCTGACCCACCACCTTTGATTCGGTAGAGGGCTGTTCGCGAACGTTAAGGGTGTCCGTCGCATACATAACGGCGTCGAAGGGGTCGTATAAAAAGTCGAGAGAGTCGGTGGTAAGTATAGCCGTGGAATCGGTCGCGGCGGTTATCGGCTCCGAAGACGTCTCGGGCAGAGGTTCGGTCTCGGGCTCGGTGGTAAACGGCGCCGGTTCGGTGGCCGCCGGCAGGGTGTTTTTCGGCAGATCCGCGGTTGAAGCGGGTTCTTTGCCGCCCACGGCGCAGCCCGAGAGCGCGAGAGCGGCCATAAAAGCGGCGGCGCAGCGGGTAAATTTATTGTTCATTGTGTCTGCACGTCCTTATCAGTATATTGCGCGGATGGTCAAATCAGAACTCCGCGGATATATATTAACATATTTCCCCGGGAATTTCAATAACAGATCGATTAAGAAAAAGTTACAATACAGTGACAGCCTGAAAGGATGATGAAAAATGTCGCGAAGATCAAAAACGGCGGATTTTGCCTCGGGAGGACTTTTGGCGCTTGCGCTTTGCGCGGCGTTCGGAATGATATTCGGCGCCATGGCGAACGTGCCCGGGTGCGCAAAGGGTCTCGCGGTCATATCCGCAAAACTCACCGCGCCGGTATCGGCGGCAAAAGCCGAGCCTCCCGATGAAGATGTTACGCCTCCGGCCTCGGTAGAACCGCGTTTGGCCGGCAGCCTGATACGGCTCAGCGGTTTCGGCGGGCTTGATATAGAATCCGCCCCCGAGGAGACCGAGGACCCGCAGGACGGCGACGAGCCGGCGGGGGAGCTTTTATATCCCGATAAGCAGGGCAGCCGCGGCGGGGAGATAATCAGAAAGACATATACATACCGCCCGTCTACCACATATGTGGAGCTTCCGGGCGGAGGGCTTCTGAGAAACTGCACCGATATAGATTCGGAATATCTGCTTGAACAGTGCGCGAAATCTCCGGACTTAAAGCCGGCGGACGGGCCGCTTGTTCTTATAATGCACACCCACACGACCGAGAGCTATGAGCCGGAAATGCGGGATTGGTATGACGCGGATTTTTCCTCGCGCACAACGGATCTGACAAAAAGCGTGGCCGAGGTCGGGGCAAGAATAGCGGCGGAGCTTGAAAAAGCGGGCGTAGGGGTAATACACGACGTCACCGTTCACGATTATCCTCAATACACCGGCGCGTATGACCGCAGCGCGGCGACGGTCAGGGAGTATCTTGAAAAATATCCCTCGATACAGATAGTTATAGACGTCCACCGCGACGCCATAGAGGAGGACGGAACACGATATGCCCCCGCGGTCGAGATCTACGGAAAAAGCGCCGCGCAGGTGATGATAATCTGCGGCTGCACGAACGTTCCGCAGTACAGGTATAATCTGAGAATAGCCTCGAGGCTGCAATCGCAGCTTGAGGCGGACTTCCCGGGGATCACCCGGCCGATACTCTTTGACGAGAGAAATTACAATCAGGAGATGACGCACGGGTCGTTTTTGATCGAGATGGGTTCAAACGCAAACGCGCTCGAGGAGGCGCTGTATAGCGGGGAACTCGTGGGAAGGGCCCTTGGCGAGGCGATAAGAGGGATGGGGGAATAGAAGGCAGAGGGCAGAGGGCAGACCCGGGAGGACAAGGGTGTCGGATAGCAGGAGCTTGCGGCAGAAGCAGAAGCCCCGTCAAAACAACCTGCGCCCTCCGTCCTACTGCTTGCCCCTATCCCCCCGCTATCCTTGTAAAAGCTTTTCTAACACCTATCTTCTAATATCTAACATCTATGATGTGGCCTTCGGCCACATCGCCCCTTGACATCTCCCTCTCCCCGTGCTATAATAGGAAACACCAGTTGCAAAACGTCTGTTGCCTTATAAGCCCCATCATTCCGCCCCACATCATTCCACCCCAACACCACGACCCACAAAGGAGGGCCCCATGCCGCCAAAATGCAAATTCACCCGCGAGGAAATCATTCATGCCGCGCTATCGATCGCTCGAACCGACGGCCCCTCGGCCGTCACCGCAAGGGCGCTGGGCGCCAAGCTCGGCTCATCTTCCAAGCCGATTTTCAGCGTGTTCGAGAACATGGAAGAAGTCCAATCTGAGGTGCTCAAAGCCGCGAAGGCGCTCTATGCCGGATACATTCGCACCGGCTTACAGCAAAACCCCGCGTTCAAGGGCGTAGGCACGCAGTACGTTCTGTTCGCAATCCGCGAGCCGAAGCTTTTTCAGCTTCTTTTCATGTCCGAACAGCCGCAAAAGCCGCCCGTTTCCGGCATTCTCCCGATCATCGACGAAAGCTATGACAAGATCTTGCAGTCGGTCCGCGACGGATACGGGCTGGGCGAGAAGGACGCCGAAGACCTCTACCGCCATTTGTGGATATATTCTCACGGCATCGCGGTGCTCTGCGCGACCAACATGTGCTCCTTCACCGCCGAGGAGATCGGCGGCATGATGACCGAGGTCTGTAGGAGCCTGCTGAAAGAAATAAAAAGCGGCAAATAATTTTTCAAAGAGGTCTTGCTCGTGACGCGGCGTAATGATTTATAATGTCGTCGGAGGTGATCGTATGGAAAAATACCGGGCTGTTCCGGCGGGGTATATGACTGTCGGCGAGCTTGCAAAGAAAATGGGCGTCACGGTCCGCACGCTTCAGTATTACGACAGGAAAAACCTTTTGAAGCCCTCGGCGGAAAGCGAGGGCGGCCGCCGGCTTTATACTGACAAGGACATGATAAGCCTGCATCAAATTTTGTCGTTAAAGTCTTTGGGATTTTCTTTGGAGGATATCCGCAAGCGCCTGATATCTCTTGATACGCCAGCCGATGTGGCAAATGCGTTGGCGGCGCAGGCGGCGGATATTGAAAAGCAAATCGGCGTTCTTTCCGAAACGCTGGAGGACATCAAGGCACTTCGGGAAGAAGTTTTGCAGATGCAGGCGGTAGATTTTAAGAGGTACGCCGCCATCATCACCAATCTTCAGATGAAAAACGAGCAGTACCGTCTGATAAAATATCTCGATGATAAAACGCTGGAGCATTGTAGCTCCGCTATTGACCGGGAAAGCGCCGCCGAGATCATTGAAACATACAGCCGCTTGATCCGTCAGGCCGCGGAATATCGGGCTTCTGGCGTTGCGCCGGACAGTGAAAAGGGAATGAAATTCGCCGAGGAATTTTGGAGCATGATAGAAAAATTCACCGGCGGAGACGCGTCTTTGCTGCCGAAGCTTATGGAGGTCGAAGTGCTTGCCGAGGCCGAACAAGCTAAAGACGTAGGCGATTCTGACAGCAAAAATCAAGCGGGCGCAAACCTGTTCATAGGCTCGTCGCTGGAGGCATACTTCAAAAAACAGGGGATAGACCCTTTCGGCATAAATTCGGATAAAGGAGAGAAAAAATGAACAAAATCATTCAGATCGATCACCTCAGCAAAAGCTTCGGCGAGGTAAAAGCGGTGCAGGATCTGAGCTTCGGCGTTCGCGAGGGCGAGCTTTTCGCGTTCCTCGGGATAAACGGCGCGGGCAAATCCACCACCATCAACATCATGTGCGGGCAGCTTTCAAAGGACAGCGGCGGCGTTATTATCGACGGCCGCGACCTTGACAAAGACCTGCCCTCTATCAAGCGCAGGCTCGGCGTTGTTTTTCAAAATTCCGTCCTCGATTCGGCGCTCTCGGTCTATGACAACTTAGAGAGCCGCGCCGCTCTTTACGGCATTACCGGGAAGGATTTTCGCGACAGGCTCTCGGCGCTTGCAGATATGCTTGATTTCGGGGATATATTAAAGCGCGCCGTCGGGAAGCTCTCGGGAGGTCAGCGCAGAAGAATAGATATCGCCCGGGCGCTGTTTCATGACCCAAAAATCCTGATCTTAGACGAGCCCACGACCGGGCTTGACCCCCAGACCCGCAAAACGCTCTGGAGCGTCATATCCGACCTCAGAAAAAACGAGAACATGACGGTGTTCCTGACCACTCACTATATGGAAGAAGCCTCCGAGGCCGATTATGTCGTAATTCTCGACAGCGGAAAGATAGCCGCCGAGGGTACCCCGCTCGAACTGAAAAACGCCTATACCGGCGATTACATCACCCTCTACGGCGCAAGCGAAGCCGAGGTAAAAAGCCTCGGAACGGAATTTGAGCAGATCAAAGACGCCTACCGCCTGTTTGTTCCGAACACAAGGGCGGCGACGGAACTTATAATGAAAAATCCCGATGTTTTCGACGATTACGAGATAACAAAGGGCAAAATGGACGACGTTTTTCTCGCCGTCACGGGAAAGAAACTCACGGGAGGCGCCGAAAAATGAGTACTGCATTCGCTCTCATAAAAAGAAACACAAAGCTGTTTTTCAAGGACAAGGGCATGTTCCTCACATCTCTGATAACGCCGGCGATACTGCTTGTGCTTTATGTGACTTTTCTCGGGAAGGTCTACCGCGACAGCTTTACCTCTAACCTGCCGGAATTTATTCATCTTTCCGAAAGCCTTATCGACGGGCTTGTAGGCGGACAGCTTATCTCGTCTATCCTTGCGGTGTCCTGCGTGACGGTCGCTTTCTGCTCCAACTTTTTAAGCGTTCAGGATAAGGCAAGCGGCACTGTAAAAGACCTGAAAATCTCCCCCGTCAGCCCATCTCTGCTTTCAATAAGCTACTACATAGCCTCTTTGGCTTCTACCCTGATGATCTGCTTTGCGGCGACGGGGATTTGCCTTGCGTATGCGGCTTTTGTGGGGTGGTATATGTCTGCGGCGGACGTTTTTCTGCTTATTTTGGATGTAATTCTGCTCGCCCTTTTCGGAACCGCGCTTTCCTCGATTATCAACCTGTTTTTATCCTCGCATGGGCAGATATCCGCGGTCGGAACGATCATCAGCGCGGGGTACGGATTTATCTGCGGGGCGTATATGCCGATCTCCTCTTTCGGGTCGGGGCTGCAAAAAGTTCTTTCATTCCTCCCCGGAACATACGGAACGGCGCTTGTCCGCAACCACGCCATGCGGGGCGCTCTTTCCGAGATGAACGTGCAGGGCGTTCCGACGGAAGTGATAAACGGGATAAAAGATTCCATGGACTGCAACCTGTACTTTTTCGGGAATCAGGTCGAAATTCCGTCGATGTATCTGATCCTCTGCATAACCGTCGCCGTCCTGATCGGCGTTTATATACTGCTTAATATGATCATGAATAGGAGAAAAGCGGCATGATAACTATAACCGGCATCACAAAAACCTACGGCGCGGGAGGGAGCGGGAACCGAGCGCTGAATGGATATAACTGCTGCGCGGATTGACTTTTTCTCATTCGTACTATATAATTACAATATAAATCGAAATTTGGCGATTTGGTAAATCCCAATAAATTAATTTTATAGGGAACAGAAAATTTGAATTTGCGGAGGAGTATGATG
>CANRHA010000079.1 GCA_947630315.1 uncultured Clostridia bacterium | reverse complement strand
CTATTTCCAGGCCTATCGCCATCAGAGCGCCGCCTGCGAGGGAGGCGAGGAGCAGATTGTCGGTCAGCGGTCCGAGGGGCATTAAAAGGTTCATCATCGCCGAGGAGACCGCGACCGAGAAGATAGTCGACCACAAAAACCTCACCCCGAACACAAAAATTCCCGCGATCATGAGCGGAATATTTAGGATCATCGTCAGGGTACCGGTTTGCAGAGGCAGGAACTTGCCGAGTATCATGGCGATACCCGTGAAGCCGCCGGGAACGATTCCGTTAGGGTCTAAAAACAGGCTGACCGCCGCGGCGTAGATAACCGAGCCGACGGTGCAGAAAAACAGCTCCTTTAAAATTTCCGTAGATTTGATTTTCATTGAAATTCCCCCAAAGTATATTAAAAAATTTTTAAAATTGCCCGAAAATATTGAAAAATTAAATCATCGGTAGTATAATATAACGCGGCAAGTCAGTCTGTATCGGTGAAAAGGCGGATTTTCCCCTGCCTGTCGCCGCCATGAGGCACTTTATGCGCCCTTATATATTCATTTATTTTTAAATTCGTCACACACGATGATATAGCGAAAATACGATCTGTATAAAATCGTATAAAAAATCAATTTTACCTGCGCGGCAAAACCTGTCCCGGGTTCAGATCGCGGGCTGTATCTGTTCCGAATTTCGGCCATATTAGGCTTATAATATACGCAAACCCAATTACCGAGTCAAAACGGAGGTTTACCATGGAAAAGGAGAAAAAAGCGCTGATAGCAAAGATAGCGGCGGTTATCGCTTTGGTCGTACTGATCTCTGCGGCGGCCGTTGCGGCGGTAGTTTCCGCAAACCGCGCGCGTTCAAAGGTAATAAACCCGTCGCGGACTGTTCCTGCCGACACCGAGCCCGCCATAACTGCATCAGCGCCCGAGACCTCACCGCCCGAGACGACTGCGGCTACAACGCCCACACCCGAGACCACCTCAGCCCCCGCGACAACTCTTGAAGAGACGACAACCATAGCTACTACCCTGCCACCCGAGACCACTCCGGCGACCACATCTGCGACCACGGCGGCAACTACCGTGACCACGACCGCTTCAACTGCCGCCACTACCACAGTTGCGGCAACGACCGCCGAGCCGGAGCCTGATTTCGGGGTATTGGGGTATGATCTAAGCTCAAAGGCTTCAACCGACACATCCGGCGCGACCGGCAGCCTTTCCGGCCTTGTAATAAACGAGGTCTGCGCGAAAAATAAATCCTCTTTAAAGGATAAAGACGGCGAAAACTCCGACTGGATAGAGATATACAACCCCTCCGACAAGGCCGTGAACCTTGAAGGCGCCGCCCTTTCCGATGACGCCGCCGAGCCGCTTAAGTGGATATTCCCGAGCGTAAACATTCAGCCCAAGGGGTATCTGGTAGTATTCTGTTCGGATAAGGATTTAAAAACCCCCGAGCTTCACACCGGCTTCAAGATTTCATCCGGCAGCGAGCAGCTTATTCTGAGCGGACCCGACGGAAAGCTCATCGATTCCGTGATAGTTGCCGAAAGCGGCGACGACGTGACATACGGCCGCTACCCGCAGGGCGGCGATACATATAAGCTTCTTTCGGCCACTCCCGGCGAGACTAACGACAGATCCGATTCTCAGAGCGAGGCCGCGCTTGCCGCGCCGATATTCAGCCAGAAGAGCGGCTTTTACGGCTCGGCGTTCACGCTTACGATAACCGCGCCGGCCGGTTCTACGGTATATTATACCACAGATGGCAGCGCCCCGACAACCTCTTCTCAAAAATATTCTTCGGGGATACAGATAAAGGACCGCTCCTCCGAGAGTTCGGTTTTATCAAAAATGAAGGGCACGACCGTAGACAATAACGACGCCATACCCAACCGCGAGTTTGAAAAGGCGACGATAATCCGCGCCGTAACGGTAGACTCAAAGGGCAGAATGTCGCGGGTCACTACCGCCACCTACTTTGTCGGCAAGGAGATAGCAAACAAGTATAAAAACGTCGCGGTGATATCGATTACCGTCGACCCGGACGACCTCTATGACCCCGCCACCGGAATATATGTAGCCGGAAACGTGTTCAAGGAATGGCGCAAGGCGAACCCTTCGGAGCCGCTTGACGGCAATTCGCAGGCGAACTTCAACCAGCGCGGCCGCGATTGGGAGCGCGACGCCCATATTGATTTCTTCCGCGGCGGCGAGCTTGAGTTCGGCGAAAACGTTGGCATACGCACCCACGGCGGCTGGTCGCGCAACAACCCCCAGAAGTCCTTCAAGTTCTATTTCCGCTCCGATTACGGCGAATCAAAGCTTAAATACGAGCTTTTCGAGAACAACCGCTCTCTTGACAGCGGCAAGCAGATAAAAGAGTACAAGCGTTTCATGGTCCGCGACGGCGGAAACGACAGCTTCACCCTGCTGTTTAAGGACGCCTGGACTCAGGACTGCATAAAGGACATGGCGTTTTCGACCCAAGCCTCAGATATCGCTATAGGGTTCCTTGATGGCGAGTATTGGGGAATTTACACCTTAAACGAGGTCATTGACGACAACTTTGTTGAATCCCATTACGGCATAAACTCCGACGACGTTGTAATGATAAAGGTCGACGCCCTTGAAGAAGGCGTTGACGGCGACAAAAAGCTCTGGGATGACGCGGTGAGCTTTGTTATCAACAATGACATGTCAAAGCCTGCAAACTATCAGAAGGCGTGCGAGTATATCGATATAGAGAGCCTTGCAGAGTATCTTGCCATGGAGATATACATAGGCAACGAGGACTGGCTGTATAACAACTGGGCGGCGTGGAGGATAAGAGAACCCTCCGGCGACGGCTATAAGGACGGCAAGTGGCGGTTCATGGTCTACGACACCGAGTTTTCGATGGACCTTTACGGCAACGGCAGCAACTACCGTTACGACGTCTTTACGCCTCTTTCAAACGGCGAAGGGCACCTCGGCGGAATATTCCGTTCGCTTTTAAAGAACAGCGATTTCAGAAAAACCTTTGTCGTCGCGATGGAAGACGTCATGAACGTGGCGTTCAACCCCGTTTCGGCGGGCGCCAACTTAGATACATTCTATAAGCGCTACAGCCCGTACATGAATCAGCACTTTGAGAGGTTCATATTCTGGCAGAACAAAGACAAGGTAAAGGACAACGTCGAAGGCTTCAAGAAGTGGCTCAAAAACCGCCCCGATTACATGTTCGGCATGATGAAGGACATTCTCGGGCTTGAAACTTCGAGGACTAACACCATAACGATAAACATCGAATCCGTAGGAACGGTAAAGGTAAACGGCCTGCCAATAAAAACGAGCAACGGAACGTGGGAGGGCAAGTACCTCGCCGGGTATAAGATATCTTTAGAGGCGGTTCCCGCCAACGGCTACGAGTTTGCGGGCTGGAGCGGCGGCTTTACCGGCGACGCGGCAAAAATAACGGTCGATCCGGCTTCGTCTTACAGCTTCACGGCCAATTTTAAAAAGAAGGGTTAAAGAATAATGGCAGAATTTGTAACAGGAAAAAAGCTGAGGTTCAATATAATCGTCATACTGCTTATAGGCGTTCTGATAATTATAAACCATTCGTCGTTTGTGATAGAGGGCACCTTTTCCGCCGATACGGCTATACGCTGCATAGCGCTTTATATAGCCATGGCGGCGGCGCTGCTCGTCGACGTGAGGTTTTCTCAGAGGATAGAAAACATAGCGGCGATAGTTTTGTTCATCGCCGGGCCGGTCCTCACATTTGAGACGGTAAAGCTTATAATCGGGATCGAGCGGTACGCAACGAACATCTACTGGTTAAACGTATGTTTTTACGCCGTTTTCCAGATAGCCGTTTTCCTGATAACTCAGTCGACCCGCGTCTCGGTATGCGTTGCGATGGGCGTTGGCTGCCTTCTGAACTTTGCAAACGAACTTGTTCTTTTGCTTCGCGGAACGCCCTTGGTGCCCACCGATCTGTTTGCGATAACCACCGCCATGAAGGTGACGCGCACCGGCGAATGGCATTTTAATTCGGATATGCTGAGTGGGCTGTGCCTGTGCGTAATGTTTATCGCAATAGCCTCGCAGTATAAGTTCACCTACCCCAAAAAGTGGGTGAGGCCCTGCGCGGCGGTAGCCTCGGCGGTCGTTCTGGCCGTAGGCTGCGTGGGTATATATGATATCGATTACGAGAGCTTTTCGACCTCTACCTTTGACACCGAATCAACAAATAACGTAAACGGAACGGCCCTCAGCTTTTACATCAACTTCCGCAAGATGGCCTTCGACCCGCCGGTGAACTATTCTTCAAAGGACCTTGAAGAATTTCTTTCAAGATATGAAGAATACGACTACGGCGACGGCTTGGTCACGGCAGACGTAACAGACCCAGAGGGGGAGACTGCAGAAAACGAGGCTGCGGAGGACGTTTTGGTATATGAAAACGGCGAGTACAAAAGCGCCGAGGACGACTACCCGAACATCATAGTTATAATGAACGAGAGCTTTTCGGATTTAAGCTATCTCGGCCGCTTAAAGACAGACAACCCCTACCTTGAATACTTTAACAGCCTTACGCGGGAATATCCCAACGGCCGGAATCTTGTTTCGGTGCTCGGCGGGGGAACCTGCAACACAGAGTTTGAGTTTCTGACCGGAATGTCGATGATGAATATGCCGAGCAACTGCTACGCATATATGCAGCACGTCACCGGCGAGGTGGATTCGATAGCTTCATACCTGAACGGCTTCGGCTACGAGACTGTCGCCATGCACCCGTTTTACGAGGTTTGCTGGAAGCGCAACTCGGTGTATAAGTTCATGGGCTTTGACGATTTTGTTTCGGGCGAAGACATGGCGGGCGACGACGCGGGAATGTATGTGAGCGCCGAGAGATGGGAAAAGGGCTTCGGCGATAACGTCGAGTATATCCGCACGCTTATAAGCGACAGTTATTTCTACGATCAGATAATAGACCGCTTTGAAAACAAATCTTCAGACCGCATATTCATATTCGGCGTAACGGTCCAGAACCATTCGTCATACGAATATGACGGCGAGGATTTTGTTCCGACCGTACATATAAAAAGCCCCGAGGGCGAATATCCCCGCGCCGAGCAGTACCTTTCGCTTATAAGATATTCAGACGAGGCGCTTAAGGAGCTTATTTCATACTTTGAAAACGTAGATGAAAAAACGCTTATAGTCTTCTTCGGCGACCACCAGCCTAACGTTGAATCGGAGCTTATAGATAAGCTCGCCCCTCAGCGCAACCTGTTTATAAACAGCTATCTGACGCGCTTTGAAACGCCGTTTATCGTCTGGTCGAACTACGATCTCGGCGACGACGTTCCAAAGGATTTAGGCATATCGAGCGCGAACTTTCTCGGCTTAAAAACCCTTGAATTTGCGGGAATACCCCTTTCGCCCCGCTACCAGATGATGCGCGACGCGGAAAAAATTGCCCCGGCCATGGCTACATGGGGCTACTATGACCGCTACGGGATCTGGAACGACCGCAAGGACGTATATGACGACGAGGTTCTGAATATGTATAACTACTACACCTACTACGAACTTAACGAGCGCAACAAAAAATAAAAAAACGGCCGGAGAGATGCATCTTCGGCCTTTTTCTTTATATTATCGGCGCCTCCGACGGCGGGCTTGCCTCCCGAAAATGCGCCGGTTTCCTGCGCCCCGCCCTCCGCCCATTCCGCCCGCCGTTGTCGGCGCTTTCGGAACTTTCTGCGTTTGCCGAGGGCTTTTTTCTTCGGCGTATCCGAAGCCTTCTGCCTCTTACGACCGTGACTCCTCGAGATGGCTCGACCTTGCTGCAGTGCGCGACCTTTTCGGGCCCCACCCGCCACCCCTCCGCCATCTCTCGGAGTCACTGATTTTAGATATCTCCCGCTATCTCGACCTGACACCCCAAAAGCTTTCCGCCGTCGTAGTCAAGCTTTACCGTAAAGAAGCGCTTTTCGGTCTCGAGCAGCTTAAGGAAGACCCTGTCGCCCTCCCAGAGGTCGAGCTTTGATATTCTGTCCTTTTTTATCCATTCAAGCTCGCCCTCGTCGCAATCTTTTGAAAGCTCGCCGGTGAAGGTCTTGCAGGTAAAAAGGTGCATCTGTTCGGTGAAGATCTCGCCGCCCGAGCGCATACAAAAAGTGACAAGCCCGCGGTAGCTCGGGCGCAAAAGTGTAAGGCCGGTCTCCTCGAGGGTCTCGCGCTTTACGCATTCGTAGGGGGATTCGCCCTCTTCAAAACCGCCGCCTATCCCGAGCCACTTGTCTCGGTTCATATCGTCCTGTTTTTTCACCCGGTGCATCATAAGGTACCGGCCGTCTTTTTCGATGTAACAAAGCGTTGAGTTTTTCATAGTCATTCTCCTTCAATAATTCCGCCGCCCAAAACGGTTTCGCCGTCGTATATTACCGCCGACTGCCCCGGGGCTATTGCCCGCTGCGGCTCGTCGAAGATAATTTTCACCCGCCCGTCGGGGAGGGCTTCGGCGCAGGCGTTCTGCTCCTTCTGGCGGTATCTGACCTTTGCAAGGCAGCGTATTTTTTCCTTTGGCGGCTCGCCGGATATCCAGTTAAAGCGCGAGGCGGTAAGCTCGCGGCTGAAAAGATGCTCCTCGGTGCCGAGGGTTACGGTATTTTTGGCCGCGTCTACCTTTATGACGAACATTTTGTCGGGATAGTTGCCGCCGAGGCCCTTGTGCTGTCCTACGGTGTAGCGGATTATCCCCCTGTGGCGCCCTATCGTGTTTCCGTTGACGTCTATAAAATCCCCCTCGGGGCAGGGCCTGCCCAAGATGCGCTCAACGGTCCCGGCGTAGTCGCCGTCATTGACAAAGCAGATGTCCTGAGAATCCCGCTTTGCAAAATTCACAAACCCGCAGCTCTCGGCTATCCTGCGCACCTCGGTTTTTGTCATTTCGCCGAGCGGGAAGGACGTTTTTGAAAGCTGCTCCTGAGTGAGCCTGTATAAAACATAGCTCTGGTCCTTTGAGGGATCGGCGGCCTTGTTAAGTGTAAATCGGCCGTGTTTGAAGCCTATCCTTGCGTAGTGCCCTGTGACTATCTTCTGGCAGTCGAGCTCTTCGGCACGCTTTAAAAGCCTGTCGAACTTCATAAAGCTGTTGCAGTCGATGCAGGGGTTGGGCGTTCGGCCCTCTATATATTCGTTTATGAACCTTTGGATAACGTTCTCCTTAAAGCCCTCGCAGAAATTAAAAACATAAAACGGCATTCCGAGGGAAAACGCGACGCTTTTGGCGTCCTCGGCGTCTTCAAGCGTGCAGCAGCCGCGCTCCGCAGGTTCCGGCGAATCGTAAAGCTTCATCATGCAGCCGATGCAGTCGTACCCGGCGTCGACGGTGAGTTTTGCCGCAACGGAGCTGTCTACCCCTCCGCTCATAGCTATAAGCGCCCGCATTTGCAAGCCCCCTTCCTGATGATATTTTATTACATGCGCAGATTTATGTCAAGGCTTGTCAGAGGACAGAAAGCAGAAATCGGAAATCAGAATTTATGAAGCAAATAATGTGGGCGGAATGTACGCCCCCTTGTAGGGGTGACGGCACCTTGGCGCAGGGCTGCTGCTCCTATCAAGGCTTTGATATAGCCGCCGCCCCGGGCGAAGCCCCGGCGGCCCTCCGGGCCGCCGCAGCGCGCCTGCGGCGCGCTGGCCC
>CANRHA010000078.1 GCA_947630315.1 uncultured Clostridia bacterium | reverse complement strand
GGCGCGGGGCCAGCGCGCCGCAGGCGCGCTGCGGCGGCCCGGAGGGCCGCCGGGGCTTCGCCCGGGGCCCTCGGCAGAGAACAGAGGTCAGAAATCAGATGTCAGACCCGGGAGGACAAGGGCGGCGGATAGCAGGGGCTTGCGGTAGAGGCAGAAAGTGGCGGCAACGGTGGCAGAAAGTTCCGACCTGTTCGCGTGCCCTTTTGCTTTCCGCTCACCCTGATAGAGCGTTCTAATATCTATTCATCTATCTTCTACCCTCTAAAAGGGTAGTCGCGGGCGGCGGGCTATACAACAAGCCTCTAATAGAGCACTTCTGTTTTCTGATATCTGATTTCTGTCTTCTATTCGCGCCGCCCGCGCCGGATCACCCCTCCTCCTCCCGGCCTACGCAGAATACTCGCGCATAGCAGAACCCCTCCCCTTGAGGGGAGGGGGGTCAGGGGGTGGGGTGATTCAAATAGCATGAGCGGATAGTAGTTAGAGAGTAGTTGTTAGTAGTTAGTTGATGTGGGTGCTGAGGGTGAGCGATAATTCGAGGGTAAGCGAATACCTTTTTACAAGGAAGGCGCGGGCGGCGATCTAATTACTGATATATCTGCGGTGGCCGCCCGCGCCGGATCACCCCTCCCCCTCCCGGCCTACGCAGAATGCCCGTGCATAGCAGAACCCCCTCCCCTCGAGGGGAGGGGGTCAGGGGGAGGGGTGATTCAAATAGCATGAGAAAATTTCCGCAAGGAAATTTGCGAATACCTTTTTATAGTGTGCGGACGCGCTTTGAATTGCTTTATTATCTGAGGGGCACAATGAACTGGATCATTTAAGATAGCATGAGCGAAGCGAATACCTTTTCACAAATGTGGCGCAGATGCACTCTGTCACTTTCGCCCCGGGTGGATCGCCTCTGATTTCTGACGTCTGACTTCTGTCTTCTAATCGGATAGCATTCGCGCAGCGAATCCCTTTTCATCAAGGTTGTCGCGCAACCACCCTCTGTCACTATTACTCACAGTAAAGCGCTGTATCCTCCAACCCTCTAACCTCTATCCTCTTGGGAGTGTCTAAATCGCCCGCATTATTTTTTATTTTTAAAATCATCGCCATAGGCGACACCTTGAAATTCTGACTTCTGACATCTGACTTCTGTATTCTTGATGTGGCCGCTTAGGCCACATCTTATCCTCTTTCCGCCTTTGACATTCCCTCCCGGTTATGATATAATATCCCCACCCAAGCAAAGAACGGAGGACAGCCATGCCTATACAGATAGTCAGAAACGACATAACAAAAATGAAGGTCGACGCGATAGTAAACGCCGCCAACAATTCCCTTTTGGGCGGAGGGGGCGTCGACGGCGCTATTCACCACGCCGCCGGCCCTAAGCTTTTGGCCGAATGCCGCACCCTCGGCGGCTGTAAGACCGGCGACGCCAAAATAACCGGCGCGTATAGACTCCCCTGCCGGTACGTTATACATACCGTCGGCCCCGTCTGGCACGGCGGGACCTTCGGCGAACGCGACCTGCTGACCTCCTGTTATAAAAGATCCCTCGAGATCGCAAAAGATTACGGCTGCGAGACCGTCGCGTTCCCGCTGATATCCTCAGGTGTGTTCGGATATCCAAAGGCCGAGGCGCTGCGCGTCGCGGTAGATACCGTCGGCGAATTTCTTGCGGATAACGACATGACCGTTTATATCGTTATCTTTGATAAAAGATCTTTCGAGATCGGCGAAAAGCTCTTTAACGATATAGAGGAATACATCGACGACCGCTATGCCGCCGAAAGAGAAGAGCCGCCCGAAGCGCGTTCCCGCCGCTTTAACGCTCTGCCAAAGGCCATGTCCGCCCATGACGCCGCCCTGCCGGGTTTAAAGCCCCGGGCCGCCCCGGTGATGAGCGCGCCGTTTTCCCTTGAAGACGCCGTCAGCCGGCTTGACGAGAGCTTTTCCGAGATGCTTCTGCGAAAGATAGACGAAAAGGGCATCACCGACGCCGAATGTTACAAAAAGGCGAACATCGACCGCAAGCTGTTTTCAAAGATACGCAGCGACCGCCGGTATAAGCCCTCAAAACCCACGGCTATAGCCTTTGCGATAGCCCTTGAACTCCCGCTCGGCGAGACCCGGGAAATGCTTGAAAAGGCGGGCTTTGCGCTCTCTCACAGCAACAAATTCGATATTATCATCGAGTACTTTATAGAGCGCGGCAACTACAACATCTACGAAATAAACGAGGCGCTTTTTGCCTTTGACCAGAGCCTTTTAGGCGCGTGAAAAAATAAAAAATGTCGCCTGCAAAGCGACCAAAACCAAAAAACCTCCCGCTATAATATAACTGTAAGCAAAAGGCAAACGTTATATTATTCAGGAGGTTTTACCATGAAAAAGAATCTTACCGAGCTTGTTTTTATCCTTGATCGCAGCGGCTCAATGGCCGGGCTGGAATCAGACACCGTAGGCGGCTTCAACTCTATGATCAAAAAGCAAAAGAGCGCCGACGGCGAGGCGTATGTATCGACCGTTTTGTTTGATAACGTCAGCGAGGTAATACATGACCGCGTAAACCTGCGCGACATAAAGCCGCTGACCGAAAACGAGTACAGCGTCCGCGGCTGCACCGCCCTCATAGACGCCATAGGCTGCGCCATTCACCACATCGCAAATATCCACAAGTACGCCCGCGAGGAGGACGTTCCCGAGCACACGATGTTCATAATCACCACCGACGGTATGGAGAACGCGAGCCATATTTATTCAAGCGACGAGGTCAAAAAGATGATACAGCTTGAAAAGGAAAAGTACGGCTGGGAATTTCTGTTCCTGGGCGCAAACATCGACGCGGTAGAAACCGCAAAGGGCTTCGGAATAAGCGCCGACAGGGCTGTGAACTATCATTCCGACAGCGAGGGCACCCGCCTCAACTACGAGGTTTTAAGCGACGCGATTTCCGCCGTCCGCAGCAGCGCGCCCCTGAAATCGGGCTGGAAAAAGCGCATCGAGGGCGATTTTAAAAGAAGAAAATAGATTATAGATTCATAGAAGACAGCGCAGCGCCGCCCATTCAATAGGCCGACCTGCTCCGCCTTCCGCCCCCGTTATCATGATAAAATAAAAACAGAAGATAGAACAGCGCCGCCGAATTTCGTCAAACTTAAAGCCCTGTTCTATCTTCTGACATTCTAATATCTATCTTCTGATCAGTCTTTCCATTTGTTGATCAATTCTCTTATCTGAGAAGTGAGCTTTGCATTATCTTTATTAGCTCCGCCCCGGCGGGTCCTTACGAGGTTCAGAAGCTTTTCCGCCTCGGCGACGAGGTCGTTATAAACGCTCTGCGCGCGGGCGCTGCCCTTGTATTCCTTTGCGCGGTCTATCCTTCTGCCCTCGGCGTACGCCGTCATCTTTCCGGCGGCGAGGTCAAATTCGGTTCCGCTGTACGGCGCAAAGGCGTTATATCCCCTGTCTGCAAGAATATTTCTGAAATCCTCGCAAGATCGGTCGTCGCCGTGATTCACAAAAACAAGCTCCGGCTTCTTCTCGAATTTTCCGAGCCATTCCAAAAGCCCCGCCTGATCCGCGTGTCCGCTGGTTCCGTGAAGCGTGCAGATCTCGGCGTTTACGGTTATCTCCTCGCCGAAAAGCGAAACGTCCTTGGCGCCGTTTATAAGCTTTCTGCCGAGCGAGCCTTCCGACTGATATCCTACGAACAGGATCAGGCTGTTACTTCTCCAGAGGTTATGTTTAAGGTGATGGCGTATTCTTCCCGCCTCGCACATTCCGCTCGCCGAAATTATCACCTTCGGCTCGGGGTCGGTGTTGAGCGCCTTTGATTCCTCCGAGGTCTGGGTGATCCGCAGGCCGTCGAACCATATAGGGTTTACGCCCTGTTTTATAATGGCGAGGGTCTCGTCGTCAAAGCACACGGGGTTGCACTGCACGAAGATAGAGGTTGCCTCAGAGGCGAGCGGGCTGTCGACATAGACCGGGAAGCCGTCGTGGCCTTTTACGAGGCCCTTTTGTTTTATCTCCCTTATGGCGTAGAGCATCTCCTGAGTTCTGCCGACGGCAAACGAGGGTATGACGACGTTTCCGCCCCTGTCGAGCGTTCTCTGAATACAGCCTGCAAGCTCATCTACGGCGTCGGTGCGGCCCGCTTCATGGAGCCTGTTGCCGTATGTAGATTCTATAACGAGGTAATCCGCGCCGTCTACGGGCTGAGGGTCTTTTATTATCCGCTGATTTTTGTTGCCCACGTCACCGCTGAAGACTATTTTTTTAGTGATCCCTCCCTCGGTAAGCCAAAGCTCTATACATGCCGAGCCGAGAAGATGACCTATGTCGGTAAATCTTGCCTCAACGCCCTCTGCGGGGTAGATCATATCCCGGTAACGGCATCTGTAAAACAGCGACAAAGCGCCGAGGGCGTCGTCGAGGGTATAAACCGGCTCGACAGGGTCAAGCCCGGCGCGTTCGGCTTTTCTCGATCTCCAGACCGCTTCCGATTCCTGAATGTGCGCCGAATCCCTCAGCATAATGCTGCAAAGGTCGCATGTGACGTCGGTGGCGTATATTTTGCCTTTAAAGCCGTCTTTGAAAAGCCTGGGCAGCATTCCCGAATGATCTATATGCGCATGGGTCAGGAAAACCGCCTCGATCTCGGCGGCCGGCACCGGCAGCGGGATATTCTGAAAGACGTCCTGCCCCTGCTCCATTCCGCAATCGACGAGGAAATATTTTCGGTTGACCTCCAAAAGCGTACAGCTCCCCGTGACCTCATGCGTCGCTCCGATAAATTGAATTTTCATATCAACACCTCCGCAATTCTATTATATCACCCGTGTCAAGTTAGGTGTTAGGTATTAGAGGGTTAGATGTTAGAGCGCTCGGCTGAGGGCGAGAGGGTCTCTCCTTACAAATATTTTCCCGGCGGGTCTGCATAATTCTGAAAATCCGGCTAATACTTACCTTGAACAGCATAGCTGTTATTCTATCAAGCATTCCATGGAGGTAGCTATGAAAAAGGTAAAGTTCAGACAACCCGGGCGCAAGACGCTTTACGTCATGCTTTGCGCCGGAATCCTTGCGGTCGGGGCGGCTTCCGTCGCCGGATACCGCGCGGCGGTAAGCTCGGTCACCGACGGCCTTATAACCCCGCGCGATGAAGCTTCGGTCCCCGATATTGATTATTCCGCCGTCGACGCGGTTTTGTCGGATATCCAAAAGGACCGCGAGGACGCAGCCGCGGCGATCCCCGAAACAAATCAGCCGGATACCGCCTACAGCCTGCCGCAGCAAAACGCCGACGAGGCTATAGTCGACATGACCGACGAGCTTGAAGCGCTCTACTATGAACAGGCGATAATGATGCCCGTGAACGGCGAGATAATCGCCGCATATTCCGACGGCGAGCTTGTAAGGTCCTCGGGAGGGGTTTGGCGCACCCACGACGGCATAGATATCGCCGCGGCGGAGGGCGCAGAGGTAAAGGCGATGACCTCGGGAACGGTTTCCGAAATTTATGAGGATCCCCTCTGGGGCTGCTGCGTCGTTATAGATCACGGCAACACGCTTTTCGGCCATTATTACGGCCTATCCCCCGATCTGAAGGTCAGCGTCGGCGATAAGCTTAACGCCGGCGACGCCGTAGGCACGGTAGGAAACACCGCCGACATCGAATCCGACTCGGATTCACACCTTCACTTCGCGCTCAGGTATCAAAACCAATGGATCGACCCGATACAGTATATCGAGCCGATGAAGTAACCGCGTACGATCCCCAAACCGCCCCGGAGTTTTTCTTCCCGGGGCGCTCTTTTTATTGAAACATCTTTGAAGCTCCCGGTAACCGTATTTTGCCAACCCCCCGCCTTAAAAATCTGATTTCTGTTTTCTGATTTCTGTCTTCTGACCTTGACTTTTCCGCAAGCTTATGCTACAATACTCCCACAGGGTGTCTCCTTGAAAACCACCCCGAAATAAAAAAACAAGGGGCAACAAGCGCATATCTTATACGTCAGGTTACCCCGGGTCATGCCCGGGTATTTTTATGCGCGGTTCCCGATCGGAGGAAAACATGTCGGAAAAAAACAGCAAATTCTCACCTTTAAGGCTTGCAAAGCTCGCCGCCGTCGCGGCAGTTTACGTCTGCCTAACATACGCCCTCGGCTTTATGTCCTACGGAAGCATTCAGTTTCGCGTCGCGGAAATGCTCATGCTCCTGTGCTTTTATAAGAAGGATTACGGCGTTTCCCTTATCCTCGGCTGCTTTATCGCCAACCTTTTCAGCCCGATGATGCTTATGGACATGATATTCGGCACCGCAGCTACCGTTCTGGCCGTGCTGCTTATATACATCAGCCCGAACATCTATATAGCCTCTCTCGCGCCCGTTGCAACAAACGCCGTTATAGTCGGCGCGGAGCTCACCTACGCGTTCAAAACGCCTTTTTGGCTCAACGCGATAGAGGTCGCCGTCGGCGAATTTGTCTGCGTGAGCGTTTTGGGAGTGATAGTCTTCAAGCTCCTTGAAAAAAACGCCGCGTTCATGAAGCTTATAACCGAATAAAAAAATTTTACGGCGGTGCAATATTATAGCCGCCTTGCGCGTTTTATTTTATGAGGACTCAGGTCAGACTTTCTGCCTGCTCCGCATACGTTTCAGAAACGCCCCGTGCCTGTTACAGCGCGGGGCGTCTCATTTTTTAATTATACAGCCGGTTCTGCTTCTCCCTGACAGTGGAAATAAAATCCTTCCACTTTTATATAGCTGCTCAGCCGCTTGACGATCTTCTGAGGTATCCCGGCCTCGTAGGGGGTAAGCTCTCCCGCCGGCCTGTCGTAGCAGATCATGCACCTTTTGCGTCCTCGCGCAAGCGCATACCGCGCGATCGTATCCGCCGCGTTCACCCAATCGGAAAAAATATCCCCGATGTCGACGTAATCGGTATATATAATAGCGTCGTTGCCGTCGATGTACGCAACCGCCGTGTTCTCGGGATAATTTCCCTTAAAAACCATCTTAAAGAAGCCTATCGCGGCCTCCTGCGTTTTCAGGTATATCTTTCCGTCGAAGGTTCCGCCGCCGTAGGCCCAATATATCTCGTACATCGCCTTTAAAAACGCCGCGGAATCAAGCCCCATTCCCTGCACCGCCGCTATCTCCTCGACGTCGGCCCTGAACATGTCGTAGAGATTACCGTCATACCGTTCCAAAAGGCTGTGGGCGATAGGGTCGGTGTCCTTAATTTTTATCGGAACATACAGCAGAGCTTCAAGGAGCTGGAGCGGCTTAAGGCCCTTAAGCCCGCCGTCATACAGCTTTTTGCGCAGCCTTGAGCGGTGTCCGCCGTGAACGTTTAAGCTTTCGCCGCTTTCGTCGGGTTCATCAATTTCGTTGGGGATCTCGGGCAAGGCCTCGGTCTCCCCGGTCATCAGAGCTTCTGGGTAACGAATATATCATACACCGCCTTGACAGAAGTTTCAAAGTCCTCGTTTCTTACGCCGACTATAACGTTAAGCTCGCTCGAGCCCTGGTCGATCATCTTTACGTTTACCTTTGCGTGGGCGAGGGCGGCAAAGATCCTCGCCGCGGTGCCCCGCTGGGCCCTCATTCCCCGGCCGACGACCGCTAAAAGCGCAACGTCACGGTCTATGTCTATCTTGTCGGGCGAGGTGGCGTCTTTAAGCGCGCGGATTATGGAATCCTCCTTGGCCTCAAATTCGTCCTTATGGACTATAACGCTGAGGGTGTCTATGCCCGAGG
>CANRHA010000077.1 GCA_947630315.1 uncultured Clostridia bacterium | reverse complement strand
GCCGGGGCGGTTATCCACGCGTCCTCCGTATCGCGAAATTTGTTGGCAGTTCTGACATTAAATCCAAACCAATTCTCATATCCGTCGATAAGACCGCTTGCTTTTTTAGGATCAGCAAAGCTGCCGGCCATACCGAGCAGATTAAAAATATTTTCGGCGACGTATTTTTCGTATGGCATGCCGCTGACTGCCTCTATAATCTTGCCGAGCAGCGAGTAATTCACGTTGGAATAGAGGTGCACACCCTGTTCATTTACAATTCTGAAATTTGTAATATTCTGATGTTCTCCCAACCCGCTCGTATGATTAAGCAGCTGAAGAATCGTGATTTTTTCACCGTCCGCCGCGTTCGGAAGATAATCCGACAGGTGTGCGTCAAGCTATACTTTTCCCTGTTCGACCAGCTGCATAACACATAACGCGGTAAACGATTTGCTCACCGAGCCTAAGACATACGGAGCCTCAGTGCTGCCATTCCCATAAACCTTTGAGAACAGGGCTTTCTCGCCGTCAACAATTGTGATTGCAAGCGACGGAAAATGTGTTTTGGGTACGACTTCGGAAAGGTAAGCGTCGATTTTGTCGTATGTGTTTTCGGTAAGCGCGGGGCCGTCGGCAAAGGCGCTTGCACCGAATGTAAACAAAAAAATCGCTGATAGCGCGATCAAAAGCAGGTTTATACGTTTTTTAAAAATCATTTAAGCACCTCATACGTTTCTTGCTCATTAAAGCCGTCGCAGTTTAAACGGCAGCCCTAAATTACACTTTGCGGCGATTGTGGGAGTAATGTTTTGGAGCTTTATTTCTTCTTCGGACATATCTTTTTTGGACAAAACAGTGCTCACAAACAAACCTCCTGAAATTTAATAAATAATGAGATAATTTTTTGTAATTATATCACATTTATTGTCGCATTTCAAGAGGGAAAAGTGTTAAGATGCGGCCTAACAGGCCACGTCAAGAGGATAGATATTAGATGTTAGAGCTTCAAGCTAAATTAGCTCCCTCGTTAGAATATTGCTCTCCCATACCTTTCTCAAAATAATTCACCCAAAATTCATCTTATTCCCCTCGCATTTTTCCTGTGTCCGAGTAAAATCCTAACCAAACCCTAACAATCCCATGCTACAATAATCTCGGAGGTCTGCTTATGGACAAGAAAATTCTTATAATCGAAGACGAGCCGGCGATTCGGCAGATCCTCGCCGAGCCGCTTAAATCCGCAGGCTACGGTGTCGTTTGCGCGGCGGACGGGGTCGAGGGGTTGAACGCGTTCCGGGAGCAGGCGGTTGACCTTATAATTTTGGACATCATGCTGCCGAAGCTTGACGGGTATCGGGTCTGCGAAACGATACGGCGGGAGTCGCAGGCGCCGATAATTCTTCTGACTGCGCTCGACTCGGAAGACGCGCAAATAAAGGGCTTTGACAAGCTGGCGGACGATTACATCACAAAGCCGTTTTCCGTCAGGCTGGTGCTAAAGCGCGTGGAGGCGCTGCTTAGGAGAGCTGCTCGTGATGATGAAAATACGACGATTCATTATAGAGATTTATCAATCAATGAGGCGGAACGGCGTGTCTGTGTCGCCGGGAAAGAGGTCGCGCTGACGCGGCTCGAGTTTGAAATATTGCTGCTTTTTATGAAAAATATAGGGCGCGTTTTTACGAGAGATGATCTGCTCAACCTCGCGTGGGGCTACGACTTCGTAGGCGATGAAAAGGGCGTGAATTTTCACATCATGAACCTGCGGCGGAAGCTGAACGTCGGCTATATCGAAACTGTCAGAGGAGTGGGGTATAAAATTGCGAAGGATTAGTAGCAGCCTTTGCGCCAAAGCTTTTTTGTGGGTCTTCGGCGCGCTTGCGGTTTGCAGTACGGTCATCTACGCCGTCCTGCTGACGGTTTTGCCGAGGCAGTATCAGATCACCTCGGACAGGCGGACGGAACAAAACGCCGACGCGCTTATTTCCGAGCTTGGCGGCATGAGTTACGGCGATGGGGTCGAGAAAATCTACTCTTTTTGCATTCAAAACAACGCCGCCGCGATGCTGACCGACGGCGAGAAAACCGTTTATTTTGGGGAGATCCAATCGGACGAGCAAACCGTTGCAACGTCGAACATCACTGCCGATATCGCCTTTTCAGACGGCGCGCAATATTTGCTTGTGCTGACCTCTTTAACGCAGGCGGCGGATCGGATTTCCGAGCTTATGCTCCGCTTTTTGCCGGTCATTTTTTGTATAATCGTCCTGCTGTCCGCCTTTAGCGCGCTTATTTGCAGTAAAATTATCGTCGCCCCGATCGCCGAGATTAGCCGGATTTCCGAGCGCATGACCTCGCTCGACCTGACTTGTCGCTGTAAGATCAAGAGCGGTGATGAGATCGGCGTGCTCGCCTCAAATCTGAACACAATGGCAAGCCGTTTGCAGTCCGCGATGGCGGAGCTCATGGAAGATGTAAAGAAATTTCGGGAGCTGGAGGAGCAGCGCAAGCGCTTCTTTGCGGCGGTGTCGCACGAACTGAAAACGCCGCTGACGGTCCTCAAGGGTCAGCTTGAAAACATGATCTTAGGGTATGGAGATTACCAAAATCATGAAAAATATCTCCCAGAAGCGCTTAAGTCGGCGAAAGATATAGAATATCTTGTTAAAGAAATTATCATCATATCTAAGACGGAAAATATGGATTTGCGAAATACTTTGGAGGACGTTTCGCTTCTTTCGTCGGTCAACGAAACCGTGGAAGCTTTATCGCCAATCGCAACCGAAAAGAATATTAAGATACATCAAAATATACTTAACGATATTATCATATCCGTGAACCGCGGCCTTTGGCAAAAGGCGCTTTCAAATATAATCGGCAACGCAGTCCGGCATTCTCCCGCAGGCGCAGAGGCGTTTATTTCCTTGGAGCGCGGAAACGTCCTTACCGTCGAAAACACCGGCGTTTTCATTCCCGAGAACGACCTTTCGCATATATTCGCGCCGTTTTACCGCGCAGATAAATCGCGGAGCAAATCCACCGGCGGGAGCGGCTTGGGGCTTTATGTCGTCAAGACGATCCTCGACCTGCACGGCATGAGGTGCTCGCTTCAAAACACGCCGAGGGGCGTTGCGTTTTCCGTTTATCTCAACTGAACTTCCGAAAGCTGTCGGCACCACGCCGGCGGCTTTTTTTAAATCAAAACCGCACAAAATCCAAATCAAAAACTAACCGCCGGGCGGTATTATAAACATCGGAAAGGAGCTGACGGAATGAATTTCGCGCAAAGGGCGCTTTTATATGTGTCGCGCAAAAAGGGAAAGACGCTCGGCCTGTTTCTTCTGAATTTTACCGTCGCGGTTTTTCTTGTTTCAAGCTTCGCGGTTCTGAATGCGTCGAAAATGCTGTCGAGGGATATTCGCACATCTTTCGGCGCGGCGTTTTATATCCGCGCAAAGACGGAAATTACGGTGAACGATTTCGGAGAGACCGAGGTCAGGGAAGACGGCGTAAACATCACCCAAAGCGCGATCGACGAGATCATGAAAATGGGCGGGATCGCGTGCTGCAACCCCGTAAATTACGGCTTTGTGAAAAGTGATGATATCCGCTTTATCGCCGGCGACGGGCACACGCCCGAAAGCGATATTGGAGCCGTAACGGCGCTTAGTTTTTCAGCTCTCGCGCCGGATTTTGCGGACAAAGCCATTGAACTGATTGCGGGGAATCACATTACAGAATCCGACCGCGGAAAAATCCTCATCAGTGAGCAGCTGGCGAACGCGAATCGCCTTTCGGTCGGGGATTATGTCATGCTGACCCACGCAAAATTAGGCGAGATTGACGGCGAATATATCGACGAGATACCCGTAAAAACCGCCTTCGTTCAGGTCGAGGTGGCGGGAATTTACAGGGTGAATGTTGAGGACACAGCCCCGAAACCTACCGCCGGTCTTTTGGAAAACGGGATCTATGCGAGCCTTGATGTACTTAATGAGCTTAAAGAAAGCAAAGCGGGATTTTACACCGGGGAGGTTGGTTTTTACATCACAGACCCGGCCGAGCTTGACGGCATAATACGGCGGGTCAGAAGTCTTAAGTCGATCGACTGGGCGACGCACTTTATCCGCACCAATGATTTTCAGTATTCGCAGATCGCCGACGAACTGCTGACCCTCAGCAGATTGATGAAAGCTCTGCTCGTCTGCGTGTCGGCAGTCGGCACGGCGGTGCTCGTTCTGATGTTGACGTTATGCATTCGCGGGCGTATGCGGGAGGTAGGTATCCTGCTTGCGACGGGAATTTCCAAAGGTGAAATTTTGACTCAGTTTTTGCTCGAAGTGCTGTCTGTGACTGCGCTTGCGTTGATTTTTTCTCATGCCGCTTCCATGTGCGTTTCGGAACTATTGGAGCGTATTTTGTTCGGCGAACTGCCCGATCTTCTGAACGAAAAAACGCTGACTGCGGGAGTGGTGGGCGGCAGTTACATGAAGCTCGGCGGTGCAAAAATTTTCCTGATTTATCTGTGCCATATGGCTGCGGTCATGGCTTCAGCTTTTGTATCGTCGGCCGCAATTATGAGGCTGAATCCCAAGGAAATATTGTCGAAAATGAGTTAGGAGGTTATCAAAATGAGCTTCATAAAAAGGGCGGTTTTGTACTGCATAAGACAGCGTTTCAAGACGGCAATATTGTTTTTAACATTAACTATAATCGCGACATTTTTGCTCACGGGGATCGCTATCCGCGACGCGGCAGACGGAGCGACCGCTGATGTTCGGAGCTCCATCGGAGGAAAAATTATGCTCGAACCGGACACGGAGGGCAATATGGGCGGCGGCGTGCAGAATCAGTGGGGAACGGTCTACGGCTACACCGGCGACCTTATTACGCCCGACATTGTAGCCGCTATTTCAAGGGTTGACGGAGTTGTCGATTATAATTCCGAGGACACGGCCGCCTATTACGGTGCGGGCGTTGATTTCAACTATCTCCCGGCGGCTTTCAATCTGAGCTACACGCCATATGGCGAGGCGTCGAGCTATACCGCGACGCTGTCGAGCGAAAAATGCGCCGCCTTCCAAAGCGGCAAATACAAGCTGACGGCCGGCAGGCACATCACGCCCGACGACAGGCAAGCCTGTCTTATTTCAAAGGAGCTTGCAGACTATAACGGGCTGGCAGTCGGCAACAGTGTGAATATGTACTCGCTCGACACCGACGACGTCACGAAATTTAAAATTGTGGGCATTTTCGACGGCACAGAAGGCACTTCGGGAAACGCCCTTACTGTCGATGAGATCCCGGCAAACTGCGGCTATATAGACTATTCGTCAATGTTCGAACTGTTCGGGAACGAGCTGACCGGTTATCAACAGCTAACGATTTATGTTGATGATCCGACCGGCGTTCAGAGCGTCTATGATCGGATCGCCACCCTGCCGGAGCTTAAGGGCAAGACCCTGAAGCTGAGCATTGACACCGAGGAGTACGACGGGGTTTCCTCGCCGTTGGAGCCCGTGCAGAAATCGGTAAATATAATGATCGCGATCATTGTCGCAGTCAGCGCGGTGATTTTGGCGCTGCTTTTGACGATTCGTGTCAGGAGCAGAAAAACGGAGATCGGCATTTTGCTCTCCGTCGGCATAAGCAGGGCAAATATCATCTTGCAGCTTTTTGCCGAAGCCGTGCTCACGGCTGTGATTTCGTTTTCGGCGGCCGTTCCGTTGAGCATTTTTACGGCCGAAAAAGCGGGCAATTTTTTGACATCGGCAAGCCTTGATGTCAAAATAAATGCGGAGTATCTGCTCCCGGTGAGCCTGATCGGATTATTGCTGATTGCGCTGGCGGTCACCGTTTCGTCGTGGACTGTCGTCCGATCAAGCCCGAGAGATATTCTTACAAAAACAAGTTAAGGGGGTTCAACAATGAACATTTTGGAGGCTCGCAACATCGCCTATTCCTATGACGGAAAGAGGGCGGTTCTTAAAAACGTGTCGATCGGATTCGAGACGGGAAAAATCTACGCGATTTTGGGTCCGAGCGGCTGCGGAAAAACGACCCTGCTCTCGCTTTTAGGCGGCCTGGACAGCCCGACAGATGGGCAAATCTTGTTTAACGGCGTGGATATTGCAAAGAAAGGGCTTGCTTTTCATCGAAAAAACAACGTCGCATTTATCTTTCAGAATTATAATTTAATTGATTATATGACGCCCGTGGAGAACGCGGCGCTGACCTCAAAACAGCCGTCGCTGCCGTTTTTGGAGCGCTTGGGGCTTACGCGGGAGGAATCGAGGCGAAATGTGCTGCGCCTCTCCGGCGGCCAGCAGCAGCGGGTGGCGATTGCCCGAGCGTTGGCGAGCGACGCAAGCGTTATACTTGCAGACGAGCCGACCGGGAATCTTGACGAAGATACTGCGGAGGAAATCGCAGACATTTTAAAGGAGTGCGTGCGGCAGGCGGATAAGTGCGTGATAATCGTAACGCATTCGGGCGATGTGGCGAAGCGGGCGGACGAGACGCTTTGGTTGAAAAGAGGTGAGATTTATAGAGGGTGAGGGGTGGATAACAAGTATAAAATAGCACGGGGCATAGGAAAAACCTATGCTTCGTGCTTTTTGAGACTCCTGTTTAGCGAAAACCATACGTCATTTTTGGAATGGAAATTTCTTTATCTGATTTCTGATATCTGACATCTGAGCTCTGGCAGGGCGAAGCCCGCCCCGCGCTTCGCGCGGGGCCAGCGCGCCGCAGGCGCGCTGCGGCGGCCCGGAGGGCCGCCGGGGCTTCGCCCGGGGTCGCTGCCGGCTGAAAGCTTACCCCCGGGCTTTCGCGCCTATGCGCGGCGCCCGAAGGGCGCCGCAGGGCCGCACGGGCGCGGAAAGCCCGGGGCAGGAGCAGAATTGCCGCGCCTTTGCCTGCCGCGCTTTCCTCATTTTGCAAGCTGCCTTCAAGCGCACCCGCCTTCCTCGTCGCTTACCGTTGTCCACCGCCAAGCCGTTTCAATACGCACCGACTTGCCCATACCGTCCTCGACGGCCCCGCGAAAAGCAAAACCGCCGGATATCGCACCGGCGGCTGTGACATATTCTTTTGCGGCCAAGGTTACAGGGAAGCGTACAATTTTTCCCACATTTAAATTCTGACCTCTGATTTCTGTTTTCTGATGCGACCGCATCGGGCTACCAGCCCATGACCTCTTTTATTTTTGCCGCAAGTTTTTCGGCGGCCTTTTTGTGCGTTGCCTCGGTGGGGTGCCAGTCGGCGGCGATGCCGTCCGACTCCTGCTGATTGTCAAACATCATGCAGGTTATCTTTTCATCGCCCGTTTCGCCGGAATACTCCTCCGCGGCGGCCTCTATGTATTTATAGAGATTGTTTCCCATCACCCCGAGGGTGCATATGATCTGAGCGTCGGGGTTGTTTTTGCGGATAGTTTTGAGGAAGTTCACATATTCCGCCTGAAATTCCGCGCAACGCTCGGGAATGTTCTTGCAGTAGCTGTCGTCATTCGTTCCGAGGTTGATCACTACAACATCGGGCAGGCGTTCAAAGCTCCAGCTGATATCTGCCGGAACAAAGCTGCCGTTCGGGCTCCATGAATAGCCGAGCTTTTCGTAATACTGAGGAACCGACTGTTCGGGAACCTTCTTTTCGCCGTCGCTGTATCCTGAGATCACCCCATAGCCGCTGAACGATACCATAGACCAATCAGCGCCGAGGGCTTCGGCGGTTTTAAAAGCGTATGCCTTTGTCACGTCCTCGGTTTTGGTTGAAAAATGATGGTTCCGGTCCTCATCGTCAACGCCGTAGCCGCAGGTTATGGAATCCCCGATAAATTCAATAAGATGTTCGCTGTCGCCTGTCGGGGTGATCTTGCCGTCCGTCGATATATCGGTTATCGCAACGGTGGACATCGGCGATTCGGAGAGTTTGATTATCCTTACGGTGACGTCCTCCTCGGTATCGCTGCTGAAAACGCTGTAGGTCTCCGATGGGT
>CANRHA010000076.1 GCA_947630315.1 uncultured Clostridia bacterium | reverse complement strand
CCAGCGCGCCGCAGGCGCGCTGCGGCGGCCCCTCCGGGGCCGCCGGGGCTTCGCCCGGGCCACCGGCTGCGCACCCTACCTTGTCTGCTCGTCGAGGGTTAGCCCGTACGCCGGGAGAAACTCCTCGATAAACGCCTCGGCTTCGGGCAGATTCATCTGCTTTATCGCCGCCAGGGTCGCGCTCTCGGCCTCCGCAAAATCGGTGTTGCCGCTGCGGCGCTCCTCAATGCACTTTATCAGCGCCGAGAGCTTATCCGCAGCCTTCACAAGCCTTGCGATCTGCGGGTCCTCGCTCTCCTTTAACAGAGGTTCATAGGCGTCCTTTAAATCATCTGGAAGCGAATCGACAAGCTTTACGGCCGCCGCCTCCTCCACCCGCTTATAAGCCCCTTTTATTTCGGGATCATAATACTTCACCGGCGTGGGCAGATCCCCCGTTATTATTTCCGGAACATCGTGATACACCGCCGCTAAAACCGCCTGTGAAACATCTACGTTTCCGCCGAATCTGCGGTTGTGAAGCTCGCAAAGAAGATGTGTTATGATGGCCGTTTCAAGCGAATGCTCGGCGATATTTTCGGTTCTGGTATTTCTCATCAGCCCCCACCGCGATATATATTTCATGCGTGAGGTAAGGGCAAAAAAGCTGTTTTTCAAAGATCGTTTACCTCCTTGGGCTCGGGGTCGTACTCCTCGTTTTCGATGGCAAAATCAAGCACCTTCGCATAAAAATCGGCGGGGTTCATCGAAATTTTGTCCGCAAGCATATCCGCCTGCTCCTTATCGGGAGCGTAAAGCTTAAGATCCATAAGCGTGAGGCCGCCGTCGGTACATATTGCATTTACCGAATACCCGCGCTCCTGTTCGCTGACAGTCACCTTTACGCTCTTCTGATTTTTCAGCCTTGCAAAGAATTTCAGACCCGACGAGAGAATTTTATTGCGAAAGCTCTTCGGAACAAACCTCTTGAAGTCGTCGGCGCCTATCTTTGCCATCTCGCTCAAAACATAGTACTCCTCGCCGCCGTCCTCCTCAAGGGTGACGGTTTTCGCCTCTAACAGCTGGTTTAAAGCCTCGGTGAATACAAAGTAATTCACTATCCCGTCGTCGGTGGCGATCTCGGTGAGCTGGAGCGGGGTTATGGGGCGGTTTATCTGCCTCAAAAAGTAACATATCAGTATCTTGACCGCGTAGGTGTCGGTAAGGTTCATCATGTCCGGGGTGATGTATTTATCAAAGCTAATCATTTTTCAACCTTTCTTATATTGGCGAAGTTCGCCATTATTTTTTTGGTTCCGGCCCGGTCAAAGGCTATCTCGAGCATAGTGTCGTTCGACATTCTCACCGCTTTCAGCACCGTTCCCTCGCCGAAAATGTTGTGGGTGATCCTGTCGCCCTCGGTAAATACCTGACCTGCGCCGGTGGGGCGGGGCGGCCTTTTCGGCTGAGAGCTTCCCGCGCCGAACCTTATTTCCGCCTGCCTGCCGTCTCGGCGAGCGGCGCTTTCCTGCTGTGATCTTTCGACCTTTTCTTCAATATATTCATTCGGCAGCTCGGCTACGAACCTTGACGGCTTGTTGTACTGGGTCGAGCCGAACAGCATTCTCTGCCTTGCACAGCACAGGTAGAGATGTTTTTTTGCCCTTGTTATCGCAACGTAGCAAAGGCGGCGCTCCTCCTCGATATCCTCCTCAAGATCAGCGCTGCGAAGGCTCGGGAAGATATTTTCTTCAAGCCCGACGACAAATACGTTGTTAAATTCAAGCCCCTTTGCCGCGTGAACGGTCATAAGCGTAACGGCGTCGGCGTCGGGGTCCATGCTGTCTATGTCGGTGTAAAGGGCTATTTCCTCCAAAAATCCCGAAAGGCTCGGCTCCTCGGCGTTCTGCGAATAGCTGACCATAGTCGACTTAAGCTCGTTTATGTTTTCAAGCCTGCCCGCGCCCTCGTCGCCCTGAGACCGGAGCATATCGAGATAGCCGGTTTTTTCAAGAAGCACATCGAGCAAAATATCAAGGGGTTCGGTCTCGCTTATCTCCCTTAATTCATCAAAAGCGGTGGCAAGGGCGCTGAGCTTTTGGGCCGCGCGGGATAAAAGCGGATATTCTGCGGCGTTTCTCATCACCGCAAGCGGCGTTTCGCCAAGCCCCTCCGATACCTGGGCGAGCATCTCGACGGTGGCGTCGCCTATTCCCCTCTTCGGCTCGTTGATTATCCTGCGGAGCCTGAGCATATCGGTTTCGTTGTTCATGAACGAAAGGTAGGCTATAATGTCGCGTATCTCCTTGCGCTCATAAAACTTTACGCCGCCTATTACGCGGTAGCTTATCCCCGAGGAGACAAGCGCGCGCTCGATGGCGTTGGACTGCGCGTTCATTCTGTATAAAACCGCGTTGTCGCCCCATCTTCCGCCATCCTTGACGGAACGGTATATCGTCTGGGCGACAAACCTTGCCTCGCTCATTTCATCGGGGGCCTTGTACAGTATGACCTTATCTCCCCCGCCCTCGGCCGTCCAGAGACGCTTGCCCTTTCGGCCTCGGTTGTTCTTTATAACCTCGTTCGCGCAGTTCAGTATGGCCTCGGTCGAGCGGTAGTTCTGTTCAAGGCGTATGACGCGGGCGTTTTCAAACTGATGTTCAAACTGGAGGATATTTTCTATCGTAGCGCCGCGGAATTTGTAGATGGATTGGTCGTCGTCGCCTACTACGCAGAGGTTGCGGCGCTTTTCCGAAAGCAGCGAAACGAGCCGGTACTGCACCATGTTTGTGTCCTGATACTCGTCGACGAGTATGTATTTATAGAGGTTCTGATAATGCGACAAAACGTCGGGGTACTCCTCGAACAGGCGAACCGTCAGAAGGAGTATATCGTCAAAGTCGACGGCGTTGGCGCTCTTTAAGCGGCTCTGGTAGAGCTTGTATATATCGCCGATGACCTTTTTGCGGTAATCCCCCATCGAAGAAAGCGCGTACTCCTCGGCCTCTATTCGCGATTCCTTTGAGTGGGATATCTCGCTTAAAACCGATTTGGGCTGAAACAGCTTATCCGAAAGCTTTAAATCGGCAAGGCAGGATTTTATCACCCTTACAGAATCGTCGGTGTCGTAGATGGTGAACTTCGGGTCGTAGCCGAGCGCGGTTATTTCGCGGCGGAGTATTCTAACGCATGCGGAATGAAAAGTAGCGGCGGTTATCCCCTCGGCCCTTTGGCCAAGCATAAGCCCGAGCCTTGTTTTAAGCTCGCCGGCAGCCTTATTTGTAAAGGTTATCGCAAGAATAGACCACGGGTTTACGCAATCGACAGCGACAATGTTTTTCAGCCGCTCGGTATCGGTCGCCCTGCCGTCGGCATAATCGAGCAGGAACTGTTCGTCGCTCGGGGTGACTCCGGCAAACCGGGTCTCGTCATAATAGGCGTTGCCGAAAAATATCATATTCGCAACGCGGTTCACTAAGACGGTGGTTTTGCCGCTCCCCGCCCCTGCAAGTATCAGAAGCGGGCCGTTTATGCAGAAAACCGCCTCCTTCTGCTTATCGTTGAGGTTTGAAAAGTACTTTTCCATGGCGCGGCGCTTTGCCGCAAGAAATTCTTTGTCTGTCATGTTTCCTCCATATATGTTAAAATGTGCGATCGTTTACGGTTTGTATGTTCCCCATGGCTATGCGGGGCGCGTCCGGCGGTCTGCTGCGATGATTCGGGGCATGGGCGCAGGGCGCGGGTGCGGCGGGCGCGTGAAGGGGGCTTGCTGCTCCTCCCCTGCCCTGCGCGAATCCCCGGGCCGCATATCAGGCGGGGCGGGGTTGGGGCTGCAAGATGAGGGGGCGAGCGGGCCCCGGGCTTTCGCGCGCCGCTGTGGGGCGGCAGCCCCCGCCCCGCCTGAGATGCGGCCGGCCCGTCCCCCTGTGGGGGCGGACTGCGCCCCCGCAGGGGCGCAGGGATTCGCGCAGGGCGGCGCGGAGGCAGAAAGGTGGGGTTTACGCGCCCTAACGCAGGTTTCGGCAACCGCAAGGCGGCGGCGAAAAGCTCAGCTGTAGTATATTGTACCACACTTTGAGTCCGAAAGAAATACCTAAAGCGAGATTTTCCGGAAAATTTTCCTGAAAATTCGGATGGTAAATTCTTGCAGTAACCCTTGGAGGACTGCAAAAGCCTACCCGATGACGGCGGCGAAGTTTAAAAGGGGCAGAAAATTTTCTTAAAATTGCTTTATGCTATGGACATTTCGGGAAAAATGTACTATAATATGTTTATCTTTTTTTCTGAGGGAGTGTCGGAGTGAGACTTTTACCTAACAAAAAGTATAACCTTATCCTCAAATATGTGATAATCGCAATTATAATCACCCTTATCCTGATAATGGCGATATTCAGATGGGATACCGTAAAAACCATCTTCTCCACCGCGCTGAGCATATTCATGCCGGTGATCTGGGGCGCCGTGATCGCGTTTATAATGAACCCGATCATGATGTCGACCGAGAAATTTCTCACAAGGTTCATATTCAAGAAAAAACCGCGGCCTAAGCTGACGCGAGCGCTGGGAGTGCTCGTGGCTACGCTTGTGTTCATCGCGGTCATACTCGCTATAGTCCTCTCGGTAATACCCGAGATCATTTCGGCGGTTCCGGGCATCTATTCTGGAATTACAACCGAGCTGCCTAAGCTTGAAAAATGGTTCAATAAGGTTTTGGAAGACGTTCCGAGCATTCAGAGCATCGTGGATCAGCAGCTGTCGGATATCCTGACCAATATACGCTCGTTGTTCACCGCCCTCGGCCCTAAGCTCACTGAATTTTTGGCAAGTCTTATGAACTTTGCCAACTCGGTCAAGAACTTCGTCTTCGGCGTTATCTTCGCGATTTACTTTTTATTCAGCAAGGAATCGCTGCAGATACAGGCAAAAAAGGTCATTGTGGCGCTTTTCCGCGAGGAGACTTACGCCAGGATCTTCAGAATAACATCGGACACAAACAGCGCGTTCTTAAACTTCATCTACGGAAAAGTAATTGATTCGGCCATAATCGGCCTCATCTGCGGCATAGGGCTTCTGATACTCGACATGCCGTACGTTATGCTCATATCCATAATCGTCGGGATCACGAACATCATACCGATCTTCGGCCCGTTTATAGGCGCTATTCCCTCGGCAATACTGATACTGATAGCCGAGCCGAAAAAGATAATCTGGTTCCTTATATTCATTATCGCACTTCAGCAGCTTGACGGCAACATAATCGGCCCGAAAATTCTCGGTTCGAGAATCGGTCTGTCCTCGTTCTGGATGCTGTTCTCTATCATAATCTTCGGCTCGATGTTCGGGATCGTCGGAATGATAGTCGGCGTTCCGCTCTTCGCCGTGGCGTCAGACATGCTCAGCAGCTACATCAACTCGCGGCTGAAAAGCAAGAACATGCCGACCGACGACTCGTATTACGGAATGCCCGGCAAGGACATAGGAAAGGTGACGAACTCGCCGGAGGAGCCGATAGAGCTTGCGGAAAACGCCGAGAGCGCCGCGCAGGCTGATGATGAAAAGAAGGAGCAGCAGGAAGATGAATGATGGGGTGAGAGGGATAGTGCAGGTGCGAAGAATCGCCGTTGCCTCCCATTGATAAAATGGTATTCGTAAGCGAAGGCTGCCCGAATAGATGACAGAAAGCAGATATCAGAAGACAGAATTTCACCGCTTATTTAAGAGGGTAGCAATCGACTTTTGCAAATGGGGTTGGAATAATTTGTATATGATGTAAATCCTGATTTATCTATAAGTTCATCCCCCGCGCTCCGTCAATTATGGCAGGGCGCGTTTTTTCAATTTCTTTACTTCTTCCGAAACTTTACCGCGTCATTTACCCGCTGCGCCCGCATTCCCTGTCAAACCTGCTCCTTAATGATCTGATTTCTGTTTTCTGACATCTGTCTTCTAATCGCGCCGCTCTTGACATGGCGCGCCTGCGTGAGATATAATCGAATCAAAGAAAATCTTGCGAAAGGACTGTTGATATGACACTCGATGAAATCAAAAAACTGCTCTCCGAAATGAGCCTTGAGGAAAAGGCCGAACAGCTCGTTCAGCTGCACGGCGGATTTTTCGGAGATGTGGGCATGATAACCGGGCCGGCAGCCGAGTTTAAGATGGACGCCGACCAGCCCTACCGCACCGGCAGCGTTCTCGGCGAACACGGCGCGCGCCACCTTATCGACCTGCAAAACAGAATGATGGCGAAACAGCCGCACAAGATCCCCGCGATATTCATGGCCGACGTCATTCACGGCTACAAAACCGCTTTCCCGGTTCCTATCGCCATCGGTTCGGGCTTTGATCCCGATCTTGCTGAGGAAATAGCCTCCGCGGCTGCGGAAGAAGCCTCGGCCGCCGGAGTTCACGCCACTTTTTCCCCTATGGTCGATCTCGTTAAAGACAGCCGCTGGGGCAGATGCATGGAATCGACCGGAGAAGACCCCTACCTCAATTCGCTGATGGCAAGGGCTATGGTAAAGGGATTCCAGGGCGACGACGTTTCGGCTAAGGGCAAGGTTGCCGCCTGCGTTAAACATTTTGCAGCCTATGGCGCCCCCGTCGCCGGCAGGGATTATAACGTCACCGAAATATGCGAGCACACGCTTTTTGACGAATATCTGAAACCCTACCGCGCTGCCGTTGAAGCCGGCGTAAAGCTCGTTATGACGGCTTTCAACACGATAGACCGCAAGCCCTGTTCAACAAATAAACGCCTCCTAAGAGACGTTCTGCGCAAGGATATGGGCTTTGAAGGCGTTGTTATTTCCGATTACAACGCCATAGGCGAAACGGTCATACAGGGAAGCTCCGAGGATCGCCGAGACGCCGCAAAAAAATCCCTTGAAGCCGGCTGCGACATAGATATGATGAGCGATTGCTACCTGAGCAGCGCCGCCGACCTCGTTAAAAGCGGCGAGCTGAGCGAGGATATTCTTGATGAAGCCGTCCTGCGCGTGCTTATTCTCAAAAACGAACTCGGCCTGTTTGAAAATCCCTATAAAGACGCTTCGGAAGATGCGGAACGCAAAATCATTTTCAGCGAAAAATTCCGCGAGCTCAGCCGCAGGGCGGCCTCGGAAACGGCGGTTTTACTTAAGAACGACGGCGTTCTCCCCTTAAGCAAAAACGGAAGAACAGCGGTCGTGGGCTCCCTTGCGGACGACAGGCTTATTGTAGGTTCATGGGCGATTTTTGCCGATGAATCTAAGACAGTTACCCTGAGCGAAGCCCTCAAAGAGATATGCCCCGAAACAAAATTTGAGTTATTCTGCCGCAACGAGCTGACCGACACCGAGCTGAGTGAAATTGCAAATTGCAGCGCGGTAGTTCTCGCAATAGGCGAAAACCAGATCCCTACCGGCGAATCGATGAGCGTTGCGGACATTTCGATCGCCCAAAAACACAAAGACCTCTTTGAAAAGGTCATCTCAGCAAACGGAAACACCGTGACCGTGGTCTTCGGAGGCCGCCCCCTCGCCATGCCGCTTATAGCCGAAAAATCACCCGCCATACTTGAAGCATGGCTGCCCGGGACCCTCGGCTGCCTCGGGATCGCCGACATCTTATTCGGAAACGTGAACCCCTCCGGCAGACTCTCGATGAGTATCCCCTACTGCTCCGGCCAGCTTCCGATATCATACAGCCAGTTCATGACCGGCAGACCTAAACCGGATACCGACAAGTTTATCCGCTACGTTTCAAACTACATGGACGTTCCGAATAAGCCGCTCTACTCCTTCGGCTGCGGGCTTTCATACACCAAAGCCGAATACTCGGGCGTGACCTTGAGCAGCAGCGTTCTGACGCCGGGATCAAAAATAAAAGCGGAGGTTACCGTCACCAACACCGGCAGCATGGCGATGAAAGAGGCGGTCCAGCTTTACATTCGCGACGTAAAGGGCAGCGTTGTGCGCCCCCTGCGCGAGCTGAAAGGGCTGAAAAAGGTGTTGCTCGCCCCCGGCGAAAGCAAAAGGGTTGAGTTCGAGATCAACGAGGATATGCTGAAATTCTATGACGCGGATATGAATTACGTCTGAGAGCCGGG
>CANRHA010000075.1 GCA_947630315.1 uncultured Clostridia bacterium | reverse complement strand
CTCCCGGCATGTACTCGCCTTCATCTTCACGCAAGTACGGTAAAATCGCTTCTGCCCTCTGCCCCCTGCCTTCTACCCGCCCGGGAGTGTCCATTCCACCCGCATTATTCGCTCAATTTAAATCCGTCACCTCAGGTGACACCTTTAAAATCTAACATCTAACTTCTAACATCTAATATCTATGAGGACGTGTCCGCTTCGGCCACATCCCGCCCCCTCCAATTGACAACTTCCTTCGAGCATGATATAATATTTTCATCTATACGTTTCAGGATGGTAGCATATGAAAAGATGGACAGTTTCCCGCGGCAACGAGGCTGCGGCAAAAAGAATAAACTCATCGACCGACCTCGGGCCGCTGCTCAGCGAGATAATGGCGGCGCGGGGGCTTGATACCCTCGAAAAACTCGCCGATTTCTTCAACGGCAGCGAGCTTTCGGATCCCTTCCTGCTCCTCGATATGCAAAACGCCGTCGACGAGATCAACTCAAAGGTCGACAGCGGCGAACTCATCTGCATTTACGGCGATTACGACTGCGACGGCATCACCGCCACCGCCGTTTTATACAGTTTTCTTGAAAGCATGGGCGCTAACGTGTCCTATTATATCCCCGAAAGGGCCGACGGCTACGGCCTCAACGCCGACGCCGTAAGAAAGATCGCCGAACAGGGCGCCGGCCTTATTATTACGGTAGATAACGGCATTTCCGCCATCGACGAGGCCCGCCTTATAGCCGAGCTCGGCATGTCTCTTGTCATCACCGACCACCATCAGCCCACCGAGATCCTTCCCGAGGCGGCGGCGGTTGTCGACCCGCATAGGCCCGGCTGTCCGTCTCCGTTTAAACATCTCTGCGGGGCGGGTGTTGTTCTTAAGCTTTGCGCCGCTCTTGACGGCGGTTCTTTTGACGCCGTCTGCGAACAGTACCTCGACCTTGTTGCTATCGCCACAGTCGCCGACGTAGTTCCGCTGATCGGCGAAAACAGGGTCATAGTTTCTCAGGGGCTGAGGCTTTTGAGGAACACCGAAAACGTCGGTCTTTTGGCTCTTTTGGAGGAGTGCGGCGCCGATCTTTCAAAGATAACGAGCACATCTTTGGCGTTTACCGTTGCGCCGAGAATAAACGCGTCAAGCCGGTTCGGCTCGCCTAAGACCGCCCTCGACATGCTTTTATCCGAAGATTCTTCCGCTGCGGAATACGCTCGTGAGCTTGACCGCCTTAATACCTGCCGCCGCACGGCCGAAGCCGAGGTTTACGGCGAAATAATGTCGATGATAGATTCCAAGCCCTCGCTGCTTTTTGGCCGAACACTTACCGTTTCCGGGAATGGCTGGCACCGCGGCGTTATAGGAATAGTCGCGGCAAAGCTTGTCGAACAGTACGGCAAACCCGCCATAGTCATCTCCTCCGACGGCTCGGGTTTATCATGCGGTTCCGCGAGGTCGATAGAGGGGTTCAACATATTCAACTGCTTTAACAGCTGCCGCGATATTTTGGTAAAATACGGCGGCCACGAGCTTGCCGGGGGGCTTACCGTTAAAGATGAAGACATTCCCGCGCTTATTGAAAAAATTGAGGATCACGCCCGCTCTGTATGCCCCGAAATGCCGAGAATGACCCTTAAGGCGGATAAGCTTCTTACCGCCGCGGATATGACCGTAGACAACGTCGCCTCGCTGACAAGGGTCGAACCCTGCGGGCAGTCAAATCCCGAGCCGCTTTTTGCCATCTCCGGCGCGGAGATAAAGGCGGTATATCCCTTAAAGGCCGGTGAACATACTAAGATCGAGATAGAATACGGCGGCGCAAGGGCTACCGCGCTTTTGTTCAGGGTTAAAACCCGCGACTTCGGCCTCGGGGTAAATTCAAAGATAGATCTCATGGCAAATATGAGCGTAAACGAATATAAAGGAATAAAGAGCATAACCCTGCGGGTCCAGGATTACCGCCCCCACGGCGCAAAGCAGGACCGCTACTTTGCCGCTGTTGACGCATACGAAAGCTTCCGCAGAAAAGAGCCGCTCCCTGCGGACATTTTAAAAAGGGGCAACCCTACCCGCGACGAGCTTGTATCGGTATATAAATACATAACCGCGCAGAACGCCCCGATAAATCTTGAAAACCTGTGCATAAGCCTTGCGCCGAACGGCTTTAACGCCTTTAAGCTCAGGATCATAGCGGACGCTTTTTGCGACGCCGGGCTTTTAAGATATACCCCCTCCGCCGGGCTTATTGAACCCGCTGCGCCGACAAAAAGGGTAGATATCGATTCCTGCGCAACGCTTACAGAGCTTCGCTCGCTTATTCAAGGAGGCGACAACAATGCCTGAGCAGACTATTGAAACCTGCAACGAAACATTAGAAAAGCTTATAAAGCGCCTTGCCGATTTAGATAAGCACTACAACCTCAACAAAATACGTTCGGCATACGAGTACGCAAAGCTTATGCACGACGGCCAGAAGCGCGAATCGGGCGAGCCGTATATCACCCACCCGCTCGCCGTCGCAACTATTCTCATAGATCTCGGAATGGACACCGACGCAATATGCGCCGCGCTTTTACACGATGTCGTCGAAGACACCGAGGCCACCTACGATGATGTAAAGAAAAAGTTCGGCGCCGACGTTGCAAACCTCGTCGACGGAGTAACAAAGCTCGATAAGATCAAACTCGCCTCAAAAGAGGAACAGCAGGCCGAAAATATACGCAAGATCTTCCTATCGATGGCGAAGGACATAAGGGTAATTATAATCAAACTCGCCGACCGGCTCCACAATATGCGCACCCTCGGCTTCAGAAGCGGTGTAAAGCGCCGCGACGTTTCCCTTGAAACCATGTCGATTTTTGTGCCGCTCGCAAACCGCCTCGGTATACGCCAGCTGAAAGAGGAGCTTGAAGACATCTCGTTTTCATACCTCGACCCCTACGCCTATGCCGAAATAGAGCAGCTTCTTGAAAAATCAAAGCGCGAGCGCGAGGAGTTTATCGAAACGATAAAATCAAGGATAAAAAAGCGCCTCTCCGCCGATTTCGACCCAGTTCCGACAATAGAGGGCAGGGTAAAGAGCGCCTACGGAATATATAAAAAGGTTTACGAGCAGGGCAAGACCTTCGATGAAATTTACGATAAATACGCCGTGCGCGTAATCGTAAATACCGTTACCGAATGCTACTACGTTCTCGGGATCATGCACGACATGTTCCAGCCGATACCTAACCGCTTTAAAGATTACATCTCGACCCCAAAGGCTAACATGTACCAATCCCTGCACACAACGGTAATGGGCCGCGAGGGAATACCCTTTGAGGTCCAGATAAGAACGTGGGAGATGCATCACACCGCCGAATACGGAATCGCCGCGCATTGGAAATATAAAGAGGGCCGAAGTGGCAAGTATAAGTTCGACGAGCGCTTAAACTGGGTGAGGCAGATACTCGACACTCAGAAGGAGACCGACGACGCCGAGGACATCGTCAGGGCGATCAAGAACGACCTTGCCCCCGAAGATGTCTTTGCGATGACCCCGAAGGGCGACGTTATAACCCTGCCGCAGGGCGCTACTGTCATCGATTTCGCCTACGCCATTCACACTCAGGTGGGTCACAAGATGACCGGCGCAAAGGCGGATAAAAAGCTTGTTCCCTTTGATTACGTAATACACACCGGCGAGATCATAGAGATAATAACCTCAAAAGACCCCGCGCACGGCCCCAAGCGCGATTGGCTGAACATCTGCCAGACAAACGAGGCAAAGGCCAAGATACGCGCATGGTTCAAAAAAGAGCGCCGCGATGAAAATATTGTCGAGGGCCGCGAGGCGGTATGGCGCGAGCTCAGGCGAAACCTCATTCACATTTCTGAGGAAGACCTGCCCGAGCTTATCGCGGTGGATATGAAACACCACGGCTGCGAGACGCTTGATGACTTTTACGCTGCGGTCGGTTACGGCGGAGTCGTGCTGTCAAAGATACTGCCGCGCTTAAAAGAAGACTACGCCAAAAAATTCGTTCAGCCCGAAAAGGTGGACGCAATCGAGTTTTCACCCGTGGGCGACCGCTCCGGCACCGGGGTTATCGTCGACGGCCTCGGAAACTGCGTAGTTAAGCTTTCTCAATGCTGCTCGCCCCTGCCGGGCGACGACATTATAGGCTTCATCACGCGCGGCCACGGCGTTTCCGTCCACAAAAAAGACTGCGCAAACTACCTCTCTCAGCGCGACGCAGAACCCGAGCGCTGGGTGCCCGTCCACTGGGCGGGAAAGCAATCGACAAACTACTACAAGGTTGCTCTCGACGTTATAGGCTACAACCGAATCGGCATTTTCGGCGATGTTCTTAACAGCCTTAGCGAAGCCCGCATCACGACCCATGAGGCCACTGCAAGAGTCCTCAAAAACGGAAACTTTATGGGCTCGCTGACTATAAGCGTTGCCGGAACCGCCGAGCTTGACGGCGTTATATCGCGAATGAAGAAGATTTCGGGCGTTATTTCGGTTGAAAGAAGCGCGAAATGATCTAAATAACGGAGGCATACGATGACCGTTCACCCAATACAAAACCTCGGGGATTTCGGCACGAACTGCTATATTGTCGAGACCCCCGCGAAAACCGCCATGCTGATAGACGCCCCGTACAGCGCCGAGCCGATCATAGGCGAGCTTGAGCGGCGCGGCCTTGCCCTCGGCATGATATTGCTGACCCACGGCCACTGTGATCACATTGAAGCGCTCGGCGGCCTCACCGAAAAATACGGCTGCGAGGTTTATATTTCGCCCGCCGACGCGCCTATGCTCAAAAGCCCCTCTGCCTCTTTGGCGGAATATTTCGGCGTGCCGTTCACTCCCTTTGAGGGTGCAAAGCTCCTCGCCGACGGCCAAAAAATCACCCTCGACGGCGTTACCCTGCGGGTGATGTTCACGCCCGGCCACAGCGCCGGCTCGGTCTCGTATCTGTCCGAAAAAACGGTCTTCACCGGCGACACCCTCTTTTGCGGAAGCGTCGGCCGCACCGACCTCGGCGGCAGTTACGGCGAGATGATGCGCTCCATCAAAAAGCTCTGCGCCGCTTGCCCGTTTTGCGACATTTACCCCGGCCACGGCCCCGCAAGCGACATCGATTCGGAGCTGCGCTTCAACCCCTACCTCGCCGGGCTGGAAATTTGATTCGGGAGGTTATTTAATGACGCTGATTTTTAAGAATCACAGCTTTAAATACGAGATCGAAGCGGTATGCAAGTTGTTTTTTCCGGTGCGTCCGTTTTATTTTTTGATGATTTCCGATATTGATACCTTCACCGAACCCGAGGGCGACTACTCTTTTCTTGCGCTGAGCGAATCGGAAAAAGAAGCGGAAGCATATGTAAAAACCCGCATAAATTCAAGAATTAGCGAAAAGAGCAGTAAACTTAGTAAAGATTCGCGGGAGTATAGGCATGACTGTGAGTACGCCCTCTGCCGGCTTTTATTTTTAACGCTTTGTGAGCTGACTGGTCTTGCGCCGGAATGGGGTATGCTGACCGGCGTGCGGCCGGTGAAGCTTGTTGCCTCGATGGAAAAATCGGGGCTGAGCGCCGAGGAGATCAAGGGCCGCCTCGCCGAGCGGTACTTTGTCAGCGAGAGCAAATCCGCGCTCGCGCTCAAAACCCTGAGCGTTCAGCGTTCGGTCGGCCCGCTGCCGAAAAACAGCGTCAGCCTCTACGTTTCGGTCCCGTTCTGCCCGTCGCGCTGCGCCTACTGCTCCTTTGTTTCGCAGACGGTCGGGAGCTTTTTGAGGCTGATCCCCGAGTATACCGAGCGCCTCTGCGATGAAATTTTATACACATCACGAATCGTCAATAATTTAGGACTTAAGCTTGACACCGTATATTTCGGCGGCGGAACGCCCACCGCGCTTGAAGCGAAAGACCTTGAAAAAATCATGCGGAAAATTTCAGCGTGTTTTGATATTTCCGCTCTGAGAGAATATACGGTTGAGGCAGGAAGACCCGACACGGTAACGGCAGAAAAACTAAATGTGATTAAGAATAACGGCGGAAACAGGGTCAGCGTAAACCCGCAGACGCTCCATCAAAATGTTCTTGACGCCATCGGCCGGCGGCATACGGTCGAGCAATTTTTTGAGGCTTATAGCCTTGCAAAAAGCGCTGGATTTGACGCAGTCAATGTCGATCTGATAGCCGGGCTTCCGGGCGACAGTTTGGAAGGTTTTGAGGAATCGCTTAACGGAGTTATCGGCTTAAAGTCTGAAAATATCACGGTCCACGCGCTTTCAATTAAGCGTTCGGCGGACCTGATGCACAGCGAAAACACATCTGCCGACGGCGGCGAGGTGTCTAAAATGATCTCAAACTCATGTAACCTGCTTATCGAATCCGGCTACTCGCCCTACTATCTTTATCGGCAGAAAAACCAGCTCGGCAACCAGGAAAATGTCGGCTGGACGGTTCCGGGCCGCGCGGGAATTTACAACATCAACATGATGGACGAGCTGCAAACGGTGCTGTCGGTCGGGGCCGGCGGGGTGACGAAGCTGGTAGCCGGCGAGAGGAAGATCACCCGGCTGATGAACCCGAAATACCCGCTCGAGTACATCAGAAAATTCGAGGAAACTGTGCTGCCGAGGAAGGCAGAAGCTGAAAATCGACTTAAGGATATGTTAAAAACAGGCAAAATCAATGTTGAATAAATATGCAATAATTTTGTAAGATATCAGCGCCTAAAATTGATACATAATTATTTTTTGAGAGTGTAACCATGTTAAAAAATGACATAATAAATTTGAAGATAGATTCCATATCCTCCGAAGGCTCCGGCGTCGGAAGATATGAGAATATGGCAGTTTTTGTTCCATATACCGCACCTGGGGATATCATTGAGGCTCGAGTTTTGAAAGTGATGAAAAACTATGCGTATGCAAAGGTTAAGCGCGTAATTTCGCCATCTGAGTGTAGGCGTGAGCAAGCCTGCGGCGCTTATATGAAGTGCGGCGGGTGTACCCTCAGACATATTGATTACGCTGCTGAGCTTGAAGCCAAATCAGGATTTGTCAAGGACACGTTCGAGCGCATCGGGAAGCTTTCAATCCCGTTTGAGCCGATAATCTCCTCGGGCGTCATTGAGAGATACCGCAATAAGGCGCAGTACCCTGTGGCAGAAATTGACGGATCGGCAGTATACGGATTTTATTCACAGCATTCCCACCGAGTCATACCATGCGGTGACTGCCTTTTGGAGCCGGAAATCTTCTCCGAAATCTGCCGCGATGTAGTCGTTTATCAGCAAAAAAACGGTCTGAGCTGCTATGACGAGCGCACCGGCCGCGGTCTGCTGAGGCACATTTACCTGCGACGCGGCTTTCACAGCGGCGAGATCATGGTCTGTCTCGTGCTCTCTCGGCCGAGCGATTCCTATGATGAACTTGCGCGAAATCTTCCACTGAAATTTCCCGAAATCAAGACAGTTTTGCTCAACATCAATCCCGAAAACACAAACGCAATTCTCGGAAAACGGGAAATCCCGTTATATGGCAGAGGCGTTATTTATGATGAGATTTGCGGAGTAAAGGTTGCGCTATCGGCAAAAAGTTTTTATCAGGTAAATACCGAAACGGCGGAGCTTGTTTACCGCAAAGCCGCTGAATACGCGGGTTTGACCGGTTCTGAAACGGTCCTCGATTTATATTGCGGAACGGGAACCGTCGGGCTTTCGATGGCTAAAAAGGTTAATAAACTTATTGGAGTTGAGATCGTTCCCGAGGCGATCGAGAACGCGAGGCTCAATGCAAAAATTAACAAAATTGATAATTGCGAGTTTTTTGTCGGCGATTCCGGAACGGTTGCCGCTGAACTTTCCTTGCGCGGAGTCATGCCGGACGTAATCATCGTCGACCCACCGCGAAAAGGCTGCGACGCCGCCGCGCTCGACGCGATTTGCGAGATGGCGCCCTCGCGCGTCGTGATGATATCCTGCAACCCGGCGACCGCCGCCCGTGACCTGCGATATCTCGCCGACCGCGGCTTTATGCCCCTGCGCGCCTGCCCGGCGGATATGTTCCCGCGGACGAGCCATGTTGAGACGGTATGCTTATTGTCCAAACTCAATGTCAAGCAGCATATCGAAGTTGAACTCACCATGGACGAGATGGATT
>CANRHA010000074.1 GCA_947630315.1 uncultured Clostridia bacterium | reverse complement strand
GCCGGCGAGGCGACTGTGTTTTATATAGTCCGCGCGCTCGGTATGCCGCTTGTAGAGGCGCTTATAGATTCAAAAGGCATAAAAAAACTCAGCTTTTTGCAGGACACCAAAAAGGTAGAACTCGCGGTATTCATACTCTTTCTCATCCCGGTGATGCCCAAGGACGCCCTGACATACATCGCGCCTCTTACAAGGATAAAGCCCTCGACGTTCTTTATACTTTCAATATCCGCCCGCGCGCCGTCGGTTATAATGTCGGTCGTGTTCGGTTCAAGCCTAAGCAAGGGTAACATCTTTTTGGCGATAATCCTTTCGGCAATAGTTGCGATAATCGGCGTAATCTGCATTCTTTATAAGGACAAGGTAATAGATATCTTCAGAGACGCAAAGCTGAGAGGCAAGAAGCGCCGCATAAAAACCAAGGCTGAATAAAATCTTTCCGCAGTAATACTTGCTTCACGGCAGATTTACTTGCGGGAAGATATTTTTTTGAAAAAACAGTGGAAAAAATTTCTGCGGTATGATATAATGCTTCATTGAAATGATTTATTTAAAGGGAGCGCATTAAGACATGGAAAAATTTAGCATATATTCAAAGAATGCCGTATGCACGGTTTTGGTCGAGGAGAGCGCCTTCAAGGGCGTTAAAATGATCGCCGAGACCCACGCGGACGACATCGAGCTCGTATGCGGCCGCAGACCCGAGGTCGTAAGCTCGCTTTCAGATGTAAATACCCCGGCGGTAATAATCGCCGGAACAGTAGGCAAAAGCGATATCCTTGAAAGCCTCTCAGCCGAGGGGAAGATCGACCTTAACGAGGTATCGGGAAAAAGAGAGGTATTTTCCCTTACGGTTTTAAAAGTTCCGTTTGCAGATCGCCCCGAGATAAAAGAGGCGCTTATTATCGCCGGAAGCGACAAGAGGGGAACCATATACGGCCTGTTTGAGGTATCCGAGAGGATAGGCGTTTCGCCGCTTGTATACTGGGGCGACGTTATCCCCAAAAAACGCGACGAGGCTGAGCTTATTCTCGACGGCGTTTTTGTATCGAAAGAGCCTTCGGTCAAGTACCGCGGACTTTTCATAAACGACGACTGGCCGGCGTTCGGCGGCTGGAGCAAGGAACGCTTCGGCGGATATAACGCCAAGGCGTACGATCAGGTTTTCAAGCTTATTTTGAGGCTTAAGGGAAACTATCTCTGGCCGGCGATGTGGACGGGCGAATTTTGGGATGACGGCCCGGGGCTTTTAAACGCCGAGCTTGCCGACACCTACGGGATAATAGTAGGCGCGTCTCACCACGAGCCTATGTGCCGCGCGGGAGCAGAATGGCAGCATATCTACAAAAAATACGGAAATGACAACACATGGAGCTTTATTTCAAATAAGGACGCGATAACCGAGTTCTGGAGAGACGGCCTTAAGCGCAGCAAGGACTTTGAAAACCTCATCACAATAGGTATGCGCGGCGAAAACGACTCGCTGCTGCTCGGCAAAAACGCCACCCTTGAAGACAACATAAACGTGTTGAGAAACGTCATAAATACTCAGAACGAGCTTATGAAAGAGGTCGTAAACCCCGAGCTTTCAAAGATCCCGCGCATGCTTGCGCTCTATTATGAGGTAGAAGATTTTTATCACGGCAGCGCCGAGGCTAAGGGCCTTAAAAACTGGGAAGCCCTCGACGGCGTGACGCTTATGCTCTGCGACGATACATACGGAAACCTGCGCTTTATTCCCGACGAGACCGACCGCGACCACAACGGCGGCTTCGGAATGTACTACCACTACGACTACCACGGAGCATCAATATCCTACGAATGGATGAACACCAACCGCCTCTCAAAAACTTGGGAGCAGATGACCATGGCCTACGACTACGGCATCAGAGATCTCTGGATAGTAAACCTCGGCGACATAAAGGGGCTTGAATACCCGCTCTGCTATTTCATGTCGCTGGCGTATGACTTTGAAAAATACGGAACCACCGCTTTAAACAGCGTCGAGGGGTTTATCAGAGACTGGATCAAAAAGCAGTACGGCGACTGGTTCACCGAGGCGCAGCTTGAAGATATATTCACGGTGCTCAACGGCTACACCAAGTTCAACAACATACGCACGCCCGAATCGATGAATCAGAACGTGTACTCGCCGGTAAGCTTCAGAGAGGGCGAAAGGGTAATAAAGGAATGCGAGGAGATAATATCAAAGGCTGAGGAGCTTTACAAAGCCGCTCCCGAGCCTATTAAAGCCTCGGTGTTCTATGAGATATACTACCCCGCGGTAGCCTCGCTTAACCTTGTAAAGATGTCGGTCGAGGCCGGGGCCAACAGCTTTTATGCCTCTCACGGCAGCCTTGCGGCGAACAAGTACCTCAACTGCGTAAAAGAGGCCGCCGCCAAGGACGATCAGCTTAAGCGCGAGTTTGACAGCCTTCTTGACGGCAAGTGGGTCCATATGGCGGATTCCGCGCACCACGGCTTCAGAAGCTGGAACGACGAGGATTGGAGATACCCGCTTGTCAGCGAAGTCGTTCCCGTTCCCACATCTAAGTCCTACGTTTCATTCGCGGGCTACAAGCCATACTCTATCGGAACCTTCTGGGTGTCGTCGCCGGTTCTTGAAAACCGCGAATTTCTGAGGCCCGACGCCGATCACATAACAATAAAAATCGAATCGGGAAGCTCCTCGCTTTTGGAGTACGAGATAAAATGCAGCGAACCGTGGCTTAGGTTTGAACGCCTCACCGGCACCGTAAAACCCGCCGACGGCATGGCCTCGGTCAACGTATACTGCGACCGCTCCGCGCTCGGAAAAGATGTAAAATGCGCGGATATATCTGTTTCCTGCACCTTTAAAGGCGGCAGGGTGTTCGATCCCGACAGCGAGATGTACGATAAGCCTCTCGGCAGGACCACGGCAAAGCTAAAGGTCTACGCGGGAGGGGAGTACAGCTATCCGCCGATGACGTTTGTAGACACCGAGGGCTTTATCTCTATGGAGGCGAGCCACTACTGCGATATCCATGACGCAGGCGGGGCCGGCTGGAAGGGCATAGATCACCTTTCAAGGCTCGACACCCCCGCTATGAAGGTTTTACCCTCTACCGCGAAATTCCTTGACAATTCCGCGACGGAATATTCGGGCGACGTTCCGTATATTGAATACAGATTCGCCGCTCAGAGCGCGGGAGAATACGAGCTCGAGCTGTGGCTTTCAAACCGCAACCCTGTTGCAATTAACGCGAAGCTCAGGCTGGGCGTATCGGCAAACGGCGGCAAGCCGGAAGTTGTCAGCACAGTTCCCGACGGCTACAAGCCGGGTATGCACGGCAGCAAGGAATGGGGAACCGAGGTTCTTGAAAAAATACGCCGGGTAAAGACAAAAATAAACGTAAACGCCGGGCTGAACACCCTGAGAATTTTGGCAGGCGACCCGAATATAATTCTTGAAAAGCTTATAGCTTACCCCGAGGGAAGATCTCCCGAGAAGACCTACTTCGGCGCTCCCGAGAGCTACCTTGTAAGATAAAATCATAACGGAGGATATAAAATGGACCGCAAACTGTATGCTCATGAACTTTTTCTCGAGGGCTGCAACTGCTCGCAGGCGGTTTTCTGCGCTTTTTGCGATCTTTTCGGCATGGAGACGGATGTTGCGCTTAAGCTTTCAAGCGGCTTCGGCGGGGGAATGGGCAGATTGCGCGAAACTTGCGGCGCGGTAACGGGAATGATAATGGTTGCAAGCGCCCTTTACGGCTACAGCGAGATAAACGACCACACCCTTAAATCCGCCCACTACAGGCTTGTACAGGACCTTTGCATGAAGTTTCAGACGGAGGCCGGCTCAATTTCCTGCCGCACTCTTTTGGGGCTTGATGGGCCTTCTCAGCCCGAATCTCCGCCGAGGACCGCGGAGTTTTACCGCACCCGGCCCTGCCCTCAGTTTATAATGCTTGCGGCAAAAATCCTTGAAGACTACATAGCGGAGCACCCTTATGACTGACTATCAGCGGTTCGTGGAGCTTACCGCAAAGCCCCTGAATGAGCTTCATGAAGACAACGGCGTCGGAACGCTGTCGGAAAAGTATCTTCATGTATTTTTAAAGAATTACTTTGAGCCGATGAAGGAGTGCCACGAAGTAAAAGTCGGGCGCTTTACGGCGGATATCTGCAACGGCACCAGCATTACCGAGATACAGACGCGAAACTTCAATCTTCTGCGCGAAAAGCTTGAATATTACCTGCTCGAGGGCTACGACGTCACCGTCGTCCACCCGATACCGAGAATCAGAAAGCTTTTATATGTCGACGCCGATTCGGGGGAGGTAGTCAAAAAACAGCGCTACCGCCACATCGGCGACTGGTACGACGCCATACCCGAGCTTTATAAGATCAAGTATTTTTTGGATTGGCACAAGCTTACGGTCAGGCTGATGCTCTTTGACGTTGAGGAGTACCGCGAGCTTTCTGGCGGGGGAGTCACCAAAACCGGAAAGGCCCGCAGAAAGCGCTCCACAAGGCTTGAACGCATACCCTTTGACATAGGCGATTCCGCTATACTCGACAACCCGGCGGATTATCTTATATTTATCCCCGAGGGGCTTGACAGGTCGTTTACCTCCGAGAGCTTTGCCCGCGCGGCAAATATCCCGATAAACGTTGCGAACATGACCCTGAATATTCTCAGCTATCTTCATGCCGTAGAGCACTATGCCAACGATGGGCGCAGATACCTCTACCGGCTGAACAGATATTTTGACCCTTACTATTACGGCGACAGTGAATAACTTCGCCGTTTTTTGTTTTTTGTGAAGCCGTTTCGGCGCCTGCGGTGTCTAATTAGTGTAACGTTACAAAAAAGGAGAAATCAATTTGAATGGCGAGCTGATGTCAAAAGCGGTCGGCGGAGATAAGGACGCCTTTGCGGAGATTTTCACCGAAATAGCAGATGAAATTTACCGCGTCGCGTATATCTATGTTAAAAACCCCGACGACGCCAAGGACATTGTACAGGAAACGGCATACAGATGCTTCAAGAGCGTAAAAAAGCTGCGAAACCCCGAGTACTTTAAGACATGGGCGGTAAAAACGGCTATGAACTGCGCGCTCAACTTTATAAGATCCGCGCGGCGCACACAGCCCCTTGAAGAAGCCGTCCTGAGCGATACCGCAGGATCGCCCGAAAACGCGGTCATAGCCTCGGCTACTCTTGACAGGCTTTTAAATAGCCTTGATGAGCGGGAAAAGACCGTGATACTCATGAAATATCTGTACGACATGCCGTTCAACGAGATAGCTAAAGAGCTGAAAATTCCTGTAGGAACAGCCAAAACCGTTTTTTATCGCGCTGTTGATAAAATCAAAAAGGAGAACTCCTGATGAAAGAATATCTGAAAAACGCAGTTGACCTTATCGAAATACCCGGCGGGGTCAAGGAATCCGTCATGGCGGGGATAGATATGGCCATCAGCGAAAGAAAGGACATAAAGATGAAAAGAAGTGTTAAGAAAATAGCGGCCGTCGGCATAGCCGCAGCGGTAACGGTTTGCGCACTCGGCGTTACTGCCGCCGCAGTTACGGTATTTTCGGGAAATATAGGCAGGGAAAACGCTTTTGCCTCGGCGGCCTCATATGCGGTAAGCCACGCAGACGGCGGCGAAAAGGAAGAACTCGTAGGGCTGATCGTCGGCGGAAAGGCAAACGTTGAAAGCGTCAGCGAATCGGAAATAAGTCTCGGACTGAGCGGCCTCAGGCCGGTATATAACGTTGATTTCGCCGCGGGCGGCTACGCCTACTCGATGGAAGTAGACGGCAAGACCGGCGTTGTGCTCGAGTATTCAAGAGCATCAAGCGGCGAAGAAGCCCCGGCTAAAGAGCTTCCCGAAAACTTTGAAGTTACAATGACCGACGCGTTCGACATCACAAACGACTGGTTCGGGCTTTTCAACACTCAGGCATGTGAGGACTGGAGATATAGTTCGAGCTGTGAAGACACCGAAGACGGGTATAAAGTTGTAGCCGAGCACGGCGGGTACGCCTACAGCTGCAAGGTAGACAGAAAAACCGGCAGCGTAAGCGAAGCCTCCGTAACCGAAATAAAGGGCACAAAAAATCGCCATCTGCACGAGGCGGACGAATCATACTACGGACTTTATAACGCAAAGAAGCTCATATATAAAGACATAGGTTCGGTTCCCGAGCCTGACAGCGGAATTACGGTGCACGTCACATTCGTGGCAGATACACCCGAAAAGCCCAACGGCTACGGCATGGACGTATACCTCGGCAGCGCGGACCTTGTAAACAGCACGGTGTCTGACGCTTATGTGATAGACGCGCACACCGGCGAGATTATCTCCGGCTCGGTTTACGATAGCGATACCGATAAGGCGTCCGTATCTACCGAAGCCCCGGAGGGAATGATCAGCGAAGCCGAAGCTAAGGCGATCGCCCTCGGCGACGCAAATGCAACCGAAAACAGGATCAACGGATTTGAGATCACCCTTGAAGGCGAGACGTATGCGATCAGCTTTGAAGCCGGAAACGAAAACGGCGTTTATGATTACAACTGCAAGATTGACGCAAAAACAGGGGAGATACTTGAATCGAAGACCACGGAAAAATAAGCCTCCATCATAACAAAAGAAGCCGGTTGATATGACCGGCTTTTTTATTTTCGGAATTTTTGTAAAAGGTATTGACAACGTAACAATGTTATGTTACACTCAGATTGTAACATTGTTACGCTGACCGGACTCGGTTAAACAATAGGGGAGGAATGCAGATGAACAACGCCCTTATATCAAAAAAAGAGCTGCTTGAAATGTACGGGATCTCTTACGGAACCCTATACCGCTGGAAGCGAATGGGGCTTATCCCGGAGGAATGGCTTGTAAAGAAATCTACCTTTACAGGGCAGGAGACTTTTTTCAACCGCGAGCTTATCTGCCGCAGGGTTGAGGAAATTCTGGCGAAAAAGGACAGTTTTTCGCTGAATGAGATCCAAAAGGAGCTTGGCAAGAAGACGGAAGAAATGCCGAAGATAAGGATAGTGACAAATTCAGGCGACAAGTTGTTTTACTTGTCAGAGATCAGCGACGTCATTATCTACTCAAAAGGCAGGGAACAGAGTCTGATCGGCGAAATACGGGCCGATCTTGAAAAATTGAACAGCACGGAGGAATGAATATGTCAAAAATCAATATTATCGGCTCGGGCGATTTTACCCCTGACGGCTCGATCTATGAATCGGTCAATATAGCCGGCTCGGGAGATATCGAAGGCAATTTAAGATGTCTCAGCCTTACAATTTCCGGTGCGGGGGATGTGAGGGGCAGCGTTATTTGCGAAGGAAATATAAAAATTTCCGGCGCGGGAGACATTGGAGGAGACGTCACCTGCGAAAATTACACTTTATACGGCAGCGGAGACGTATCGGGCAGCTTAAAATGCAGCGGAAAGGTATCGATAAGCGGCTCGGGCGACATTTCCGGCAGCGTTGAATGCGGCGAACTAAGCGTTAGCGGTTCGGGAGACATATCGGAAGACGTTATGTGCAGAGGTAAGGTAACTCTCAGCGGCAGCGGGGACATAGGCGGAAACGTAAGCGCTGAGGAGCTTGAATCTACCGGCACGGCGGATATAGGCGGAAGCGTAAAGGCCCATACTGCCTTTGTAGGCGGTTCTACAACCATAGACGGCGATGTGAGCTGTGAAAAGGCTACCGTTTCGGGTTCCGCGGAGATAAATGGACTTTTGAACGCCGAGGATATAGTCATCAAGCCCGGGAATATATCCGTCAGCGAGATAGGCTGTACAACGCTGAAAGTTGTTGCAGACAGGGCCAAACACTCGCACGGGCAGGCAGAAACTGACGACAACCCTTTAGGTCTGAAATTCATTTGCAGGATCTTTGAAAAAGGCAACGGATATCCCCACCTTGAATGCAACACCATCGAGGGCGACGAGATTTACCTTGAATACACCGACGCCGAAACTGTTCGCGGCAGAAACATAACCTTGGGCTACGGCTGCAACATCGGCACGGTGGAGTACACCGGGGAATTTACTTCTGCCGAAGGCTCCAAGGTGGACAAAGCTGTGCAGCTGTAGGGCGGTTCCCCTTACCTTTGCGGCTCTCAGGGGCCCGGGCGA
>CANRHA010000073.1 GCA_947630315.1 uncultured Clostridia bacterium | reverse complement strand
CCTAACATCTAATATCTAATATCTATGATGTGGCCGTTTCGGCCACATCAGCCCCTTGCACATCTTCAAAAAGTATGATATAATTACAGCGTATATCATCATATCAAGGACGTGACACTTATGAAGGTAGTACTGGACCACATTACAAAGATATTCCCCGGGAGGGGGCGCGGGGCGGCGGGAACCGTTGCCGCGAGCGATCTTACGTTTGAAATTCCGGATGGCGAGCTTATAGCCCTGCTCGGGCCGTCGGGCTGCGGAAAGAGCACCACCCTCAACCTCATATGCGGGCTTCAAAAGCCGACAAGCGGCAGGATATTATTCGGCGACGACGACGTTACCGAGCTTCCGCCCGAAAACCGCGGCGTCGGACTTGTTTTCCAGAATTACGCCCTCTACCCGCACCTCAGCGTTATGGACAACATCATCTTCCCGCTCGGAAATCTCCGCGGAAAGGACAGAATGTCCAAGCCCGAGATGCAGAAAAAAGCTCTCGAAATAGCCCGCCTCGTCCAGATAGATACCCTTATGGACCGCAAGCCGGGCGAACTCTCGGGCGGCCAGCAGCAGCGCGTTGCAATAGCGAGGGCGCTTGTAAAAATGCCGCGCGTGCTTTTGCTTGATGAACCGCTTTCAAACCTTGACGCACGTCTGAGGCTCCAGACCCGAGAGGAAATAAAGCGCATTCAGCGCGAGACCGGCATAACCACAGTCTTCGTTACTCACGACCAGGACGAGGCGATGAGCATATCCGACAGAATAATCGTCATGAAAGAGGGCGTCGTTCAGCAGATCGGCAAGCCCCAGGACGTTTACGACAGCCCTGCGAACCTGTTTGTGGCGAACTTTTTGGGAACTCCGCCGATAAACGTATTTTCCGCAAAAATATCCGGCGGCGAGCTTATCATAGGCGAGGACAGCGTTCTTAAAACCGATATTTCCACCGACGGCGAGGTGTGGGCGGCAATACGCCCCGAGGGCTTTATCCTCGATGAAAACGGGCCTCTTACCTGCAATTTCGGCGGGCTTGAGGTCATGGGCCGGGACGTGAGCGTTGTTTCATCTAACGAAAACGCCGTCAGCCCCACCGTTCGCTCTATAATCAGCTCGGATAACCGCGTTGACCTCTCGTCAAAAACGGTAAGGTTCTCGCTTAAGCCTCATAAGGTATTTATATTTGATAAAAACACCGAGGAACGCGTAAGCTTTTCCGTCCGCTGAAAGAGGGGAGTGTAACTATGGAAAACAAAAGCGCAAAGGGCTGGCTCTACCTTTTGCCGGCAATACTCTTTTTGGGCGCGTTTATGGTCTACCCGCTTATAGACGTCTTTGTGTATTCGTTTGAAGAAGGCTATAACTCCGCGTCGCAGACATTTTTCGGCACCGGCATATACAACTATTCCTACGTTCTGCACGACCCCTATTTTTTGCAGGCCGTAAAGAACACCTTTATACTCGTTATAGTGACCGTGCCGCTCTCTACCCTTATCGCCCTCGGGATATCCTACGGGCTGTCCTCGATAAAGCCCCTCAGAGAGCTTTACCAGACGGTATTTTTCCTGCCCTATGTTACCAACACCCTTGCCGTAGGGCTTGTATTCATGATACTGTTTCAGAAGACCGCCTACACCGACGGCCTTGTGAACCTTATATTGGGGCTTTTCGGAATGACCCCTATAGACTTCATTGACGGCCCGTACTGGGCAAAGATGTTCGTGCTCTGTTTTTACACCGTCTGGGTGGTGCTGCCGTTTAAGATACTTATTCTGACAAGCGCTCTTGCCTCGGTGAGCGAGGAATACTACAACGCCGCGCGGATAGACGGCACCCGCCCGTTCAGGATATTCAGAAAAATAACCCTGCCGATGATCTCCCCGATGCTGTTTTACCTGATAATCACCGGTTTTATAGGCGCTTTTAAGGCGTACAGCGACGCCGTTGCGCTGTTCGGAACAAACCTTAACGCCGCAGAGATGAACACGATCGTCGGATATGTATACGATATGCTCTACGGCGACAGCGGCGGCTTCCCGTCATACGCTTCGGCAGCGGCAATAGTTCTGTTTGCTATAGTGCTTACTATTACCTGCATAAACCTGATCATAAGCAAAAAGTACGTTCATTACTAAAAGGCAGGTGAAGCTTTAAATGAACCGCGAAATAATCAGATCCGAGAGATCTGCAAAGATAAGATCCGCCGCCCGCAGCACGTTCATCTATATAATTCTGACCATTTGGGCTGTGGTGGTGCTGTTTCCGTTTTACTGGATGGTCCTGACCTCTGTAAAAGACTACGCCTCCTACAACTCGGAATATATACCTAAGTTCATAACCTTAACGCCAACGCTTGAAAACTACGCCTCGGCGTTTACGGCCGTGCCGCTTGCAAGGTATTTTCTCAACACGGTAATATTTACCGTAATAACGACAGCACTTATGCTGATAGTTATAATACCGGCGGCGTTTGCGTTTTCAAGGCTTCAGTTCAAGGGCAGGGATACCGTATTCGCGCTCTTTCTTGCGCTTATGATGATCCCTTACGAGCTTGTCGTAATAACAAACTACACTACAATAACCGACCTCGGCTTAAGAAACACCTTCACCGGTCTTATTCTGCCGTCGGTGACGTCTGTATTTTACATCTACCTGTTAAAGGAGAATTTTTCACAGATACCCGATGAGCTTTACTACGCCGCAAAGGTGGACGGCACGCGGGATTTAAAATACCTCTTTAAGGTGATGATACCTATATGCCGGCCGACGGTGATAACGATAACGATACTAAAGGTTATAGAATGTTGGAACTCCTATGTATGGCCGAGGCTCGTTACGGACGATCAGAATTACTTTTTGGTCTCAAACGGCATTCAGGAGATACGCGAAAACGGCTTCGGCCGCGAGAATATACCGGCGATGATGGCCGCGGTAGTCGTAATATCGGCGCCGCTGATAGTTATCTTTCTTATTTTCAGAAAGAAGATAATGGAGGGCGTGGCACAGGGAGGCACCAAGGGATGACAGTATTTAAAAGGGCCGCCGCGTTTATTGCGGCGTTGGGCGTTGCGATATCTCTGAGCGGGTGCCACGGTTCAAGAAAAATAGCCGCGTTTGAAGTTCCCGCCGAGTTTGATACAAGCAGGGAATACGAGATAACCTTCTGGGCGAAAAACGATACAAACGTGAACCAGACGAGAATTTACGACAAGGCCATAGCCGATTTTGAGGCGCTTTACCCGAACATCAAGGTAAAAATGCAGCGCTACACCGACTACAACCTTATTTACAACGACGTTATAACGAACATAGCCACCAACACCACCCCGAACGTATGCATAACCTACCCCGACCACATCGCGACTTACCTGACGGGCACAAACGTTGTAGTTCCGCTTGACGAGCTTTTTGACGATGAAAAATACGGCTTCGGCGGCAGCGAGCTTAGGTTCGACGGCCCGTTAAAGGACGAGATGATCCCTCAGTTTCTGGGCGAATGCCGCCTCGGCGAAAATTACTACGCTATACCCTTTATGCGCTCTACCGAGGCGTGCTACATCAATAAAACAATAGTGGAATCTTTGGGATATACTTTGCCCGAGGAGCTGACATGGGATTTTGTCTGGGAGGTATCCGAGGCGGCGACAAAAAAGAACGCCGCGGGGGTGTATGAGGCCAACGGCCAGAAGGTGATGATACCCTTTATTTACAAATCCACCGACAACATGATGATACAGATGCTTCGCCAGAAAAACGCGGGGTATTCGGACAGCAGCGGGCACATTTTCATCTTCAACGACGCGTCGAGGGAGATACTTGATACCGTTGCCGAGCACGCCGCCACCGGGGCTTTTTCGACCTTCAAGATATCGAGCTACCCCGCGAACTTCCTCAACGCCGGACAGTGCGTTTTTGCGATAGATTCCACCGCCGGGGCGACATGGATGGGTTCAGACGCGCCGCTTTCGGATATAAGCGAGGAGAATTTCGTAGAATTTGAGACGGCGGTAATGCCGATACCCCAGTTCGACCCCGAAAACCCGCAGATGATCTCCCAAGGCCCGTCGGTGTGCATCTTCAACAAGGACGACCCTCAGGAGGTCCTGGCCTCGTGGATATTTGCGCAGTATCTTCTCACAAACGGCGTTCAGATCGCCTATTCTCAGACCGAGGGCTACGTTCCGGTTACTTCAAAGGCCCAGGATTCGGAAGAATATAAGGATTACCTTTCGCGCAGCGGCGAGGACGACGACCTGTATTATGATGTAAAAATAAAGGCTTCTCAGATACTTTTGGACCACATTTCCGAGACTTTTGTTACGCCTGTGTTCAACGGTTCGGCGTCTTTGCGCTCGGCCGCCGGGCAGATGATAGAAAACGTGACGAAATCGGTCCGCCGTAAGGAGACCGTCGACGACGCTTACTTTGATAAATTGGAGGGCGATATAACCTCATTGTACCGCCTCGACAGCATTTCCTCGGGAACGTCGGGCAAGGCTGAACTCGGCGAGCTGCCGACTACCGCGAAGATCCTGCTCGGGGCTTTGGCAGTCGCGTGGGTGATGATAGGTGCAATTTTCATCTCGGGAAGCGTTAAAAAACGGCGCAGAAGCAAATAATTTTCGCTCTGCACTTGACATATAGGCAAAAATGAGTATAATGTCGGTTGTATCGAAAGATACTTGATACTGAAAGGAGATTATTGGAATGAAGAAATTTTTAGCGCTTATTCTCGCCGCTATGCTCATGCTCACGCTTGTTGCCTGCGGCGATACCGGTGCTGAGACCGACGAAGGCGGCAATAACGAAGTTGCTGTCGATAACGAGGGCGACGGCGCCGATGGCGAAGATCAGGCGGACGTAACGGACGTTGCGGTAATGTCTTATGCCGATTACGTTGCGGCTCCTCTTGATTCAGCCGTTACCGTTGAGACATATGTACAGGCTAAGCAGTCGTGGTGGGAGAACAAGGCGACCATCTACACTCAGAACGAGGAAGGCGCCTACTTCATCTACGAGCTTCCCTGCACCGAAGAAGAGTACGCTCTTCTGACCCCCGGCACCAAGATCAGAGTTTCCGGCTTCAAGTCCGAGTGGTCGGGCGAGGTTGAGATCACCGACGCCACCTACGAGATCATCGACGGCAACTTTATTGCCGAAGCCACCGACGTCACCGCGCTTCTCGGCACCGACGAGCTTGCAAACTATCAGAACCAGTTCGTATCCTTCAAGGGCATGACCGTTGAGGCGTCTACCGACGCCGAAGGCAACCAGGCCGCGTTCCTCTACAGAGACAACGGCTCGGGTCAGGATGGCGACGACCTCTACTTCAACGTTTCGTACAACGGCCAGACCTATGTCTTCACCGTTGAGTCCTACCTCTGCGACAATACCACCGACGTTTACAACGCCGTAAAGAACCTCGCCATCGGCGACAAGATCGACATGGAGGGCTTCCTTTACTGGTATAACGGCGCTAACCCGCACATCACCTCCGTTACCGCCGCGAACTGATTTTAACGCAAAAAATTTCCGGACCTGTTAAACGCAGGCCCGGATTTTTTATTCCTATTTTAGTCGTATCTTTCGTCGATAATCCTCTTTGTCTTCTTTTCGCTTCTCGGCAGAACGCCTATCTCGACCGGCTTGACAAGAGGAGTAAAGCCTATTTTGCTCTTTACCCTTTCGGCTATCCTGCGGCTAAGGTCCGCAAAATCAACGCTGCCGTTAGTTTCAACGTATATTCTCATCGTGTCCTTGCCGTCAAGGTGAGAGATGCGTATCTGATATTCGCTCGAAATTTCGGGGAAGGTCGCAAGTATCTCCTCTATCTGCGCCGGGAATACGTTTACGCCCTTTATCTTCATCATGTCGTCAGACCTGCCGATTATAGTGTTTATCCTCGGGAATCTGCTTCCGCAGGCGCAGGGCTCGGGGATTATCCTTGAAAGGTCGTGGGTCCTGTATCTTATAAGCGGCGCGCCCTCCTTGACGAGGGTGGTTATTACTATCTCGCCGGTTTCGCCGTCGGGAACGGGCTTTAAGGTGACGGGGTCGACGATCTCGAGGTAGAGGTAGTCGTCCCAGTAGTGCATACCGCGCTCGTTCGGGCAGTTTATGCCTATTCCGGGGCCGTATATCTCCGTCAGCCCGTAGATGTCATATAGCTCTATGCCGAGCTTCTCGGAAATCGTTTCGCGCATCTTGTCGCCCCAGCGTTCCGAGCCGATAACGCCCTTTTTGAGGCAGATCTTATCGCGCAGGCCGCGTTTTTCTATCTCCTCGGCGAGTAATAGCGCATACGAAGAAGTAGAGCAGAGCACGGTGCTTTTGAGGTCTATCATCATTTGTATCTGCTTGTCGGTGTTTCCCGCGCCCATGGGTATTACCATAGCGCCGAGCTTTTCCGCGCCGTTCTGGAATCCTATTCCCGCCGTCCATAGTCCGTACGCCGGGGTTATCTGTATCCTGTCCATGTTTGTGATGCCGGCGGTGGCGTAGCAGCGCGCAAACATTATCGCCCAGTCGTCAACGTCCTTAGCGGTATAGGGGATAATTACCGGCAGGCCGGTGGTTCCCGAGGAGGAATGTATCCTTACGATTTTCTCCTCCGGGGCGGTCATCAGCCCGAGGGGGTAAGCGTCTCTCAGGTCGCTTTTTTCCGAGAAGGGCAGGGCTTCAAACTCCTCGGCGGAGTGTATTTCCGAGATCCCCGCGTCCTTAAGCTTTTTGCCGTAGAAGCTGCCCGATGAAACCAAGGCGGCTATACGGCTGTTTACCTGCTTGATCTGTTCTTCTGAGATTTTCATGTTTATTCCGTCCTTTCGCTCTCTGCCGCATAGTCAAGGGCGCGGCAGTTTAGTTCATAAAACTGAGGCTTTACGCGCTTACGCATGACCGCCTTTATTTCATCGGCGGTAAAGGGCAGCGCTCCCGAATAAAGCGCCGCGCCTAAAAGAACCGTGTTGAGGACCTTAGGCGAGCCTATTTTTTTACATGCCTCGGGGCCGTCGATAAGAATGAGGTTTTTAACGTTATCTTTGAGATATTTTACCATCTCATCTCCTGTGTAGCCCGATGGCCTGAGAACCGCCGTGACAGGGATAATAGCGCTGCTGTTTGAAATAACGCAGCCGCCGGGTTTGAGGTATGGGAGCATTCTTACCGCCTCGGCAGGCTCAAAGGCGATGATCATATCGGCGGAATTTTTTATCAGCATAGGCGTGCGGATGTTATCGCCCATTCTTAAGTGGCTGAAAACGCTGCCGCCCTTCTGCGCCATTCCTATCGTTTCGGCGCTCATTACCGGGATATTCTTTTCCATAGCTGCAGCGGCTATAAGCTTTGATGCCAGAACGGTTCCCTGGCCGCCTATTCCGCAAAGAAGTATGTTTATGTTCATCAGCGTTCACCTCCGCTTATCGCCTTTACCGGGCAGATCTTTGCGCAAAGCCCGCAGCCCGTGCAGGTCCCGCCGTCGATGATCACGGCGCCGTCTTTTATCGTTATCGCGGGGCAGCCGAGCGAGGTTATGCACTTTTTGCATTTTATGCAGCGCGAGGCGTCGATTTTGCTTGCCGCCGAGGGTTTTGTAACGGCTATGCAGGGCGATTTGAAGATTATAGCTTTTACGCCGGGCAGATCGGCGGTCTTTTTAACGCATTCAACTGCCTTTTCAAGTTCAAGGGGGTCTACGGTTTCGACGGCCGCGACGCCTATTCCGCGCAGGATATTTTCTATTGATATTTTGTCAACTATCTGGCCCGAGGCGGTCCTGCCGGTTCCGGGGTGAGGCTGGTGTCCGGTCATGGCGGTTGTCGAGTTGTCAAGAATTATCAGGGTCATGTCGGCCTGATTGTACACCGCGTTTACCGCTCCTGTTATCGCCGAGGCGAAGAAGGTTGAATCCCCGACGAACGCAAAGCATTTTGTATCCGGCTCTATCTTTCCTACGCCCTGAGTCATATTCACGCCCGCGCCCATGCATAGGCAGGTGTCGACCATATCGAGGGGCATGGCGTTACCGAGGGTGTAGCAGCCTATATCTCCGCAGAAGAGGGCTTTTTTGTTCTTCATAGCCTCTTTGACCGCAAAGAATGAGGCCCTGTGCGGGCAGCCTGCGCAGAGCACCGGCGGCCTTACCGGGAGTTCGGGCGGCTCGGGCAGCGGAGTTGGTTCGGCCTGAGCCCTGCC
>CANRHA010000072.1 GCA_947630315.1 uncultured Clostridia bacterium | reverse complement strand
GCTGGCTTTATACGGGCGACATGGCGAGGGTAGATCCCGACGGGTTTATCTACCTTGTCGACCGCAAGAAGGACGTTGTAATATCGGGCGGCGAAAACATTTACCCGGTCCAGATAGAGGATTATCTCAGACAGCACGACAAGATAAAGGACGTGGCGGTAATAGGAATGCCCGACCAGCGCCTCGGCGAGATAACCGCGGCGATAATCGAGATAAAAGAGGGCATGAGCTGCACCGAGGAGGAGATAAACGAGTTCTGCAAGGGTCTGCCGCGCTACAAGAGGCCGAGAAAGATCATTTTTGCCGACGTTCCGCGCAACCCTACGGGAAAGATAGAAAAACCCGCCCTGCGTGAAAAGTACTGCGGCGGAAGGCTCGTTGAAGAGCAGATAAGCTCATGACATATATACACAACAACATCGACCTGATATTTTAAGGAGACACCGAAAATGGATCTGTTCATCAAAATCGCAATGCTAATAATCTTCTTCGGCGTGATGGTTGCAATAGGGCTTTACTGCCGCAAGCACGCCACCGACGTAAACGGGTTTGTCCTCGGCGGACGGAACGTGGGCCCCTGGCTTACGGCTTTCGCCTACGGAACGAGCTACTTTTCGGCGGTCGTTTTCGTAGGCTACGCCGGCCAGTTCGGCTGGAAATACGGCGTGGCGGCGACATGGGCCGGCCTCGGCAACGCCTTTATAGGTTCGCTGATGGCCTGGGCGATACTCGGCAGAAGAACAAGGGTAATGACTCAGCACCTTGACAGCGCCACCATGCCGGAATTTTTCGGCAAGAGGTTCGACAGCTCGGCGTTAAAGCTCTGCGCCTCGGCTATAATCTTTATCTTCCTTATTCCGTATACCGCCTCGCTCTATAACGGCCTCAGCCGTCTTTTCGCCATGGCTTTTAACATCGACTACGCGGTCTGCGTAATAGTAATGGCGGTGCTCACCGGCGTCTACGTCATCGCGGGAGGTTATATGGCTACCGCGATCAACGATTTTATCCAGGGCGTTATAATGATATTCGGAATAGTCGCCGTAATAGCTGCTGTTCTCAACAGTCAGGGCGGATTTTTGGCCGCTCTCGGAAAAATGGCGGAGGTAACCGACCCGGCGGTATCGAGCGCTCCCGGCGTATTCAATTCCTTCTTCGGCCCCGACCCCGTAAACCTTTTGGGCGTGGTGATCCTGACCTCCCTCGGAACGTGGGGCCTGCCGCAGATGGTGCAGAAATTCTACGCGATAAAGAGCGAATCCGCAATAAACAAGGGCATGATAATCTCTACCGTTTTCGCGCTGATAGTCGCCGGCGGCTGCTACTTCTTAGGCGGCTTCGGAAGGCTTTTCTCGGACAAAATGGAGATAATAAACGGTATGCCCAACGGCAGCTACGATTCGGTGATCCCGACAATGCTCTCCGGCCTGCCGACCATACTTATAGCCATAGTCGTCATACTTGTTCTTTCGGCGTCTATGTCAACTCTCTCGTCGCTTGTTCTTACATCAAGCTCGACCCTTACCCTTGACTTCATCAAGGGCAACATCGTAAAGAAGATGGACGAAAAGAAGCAGGTCCTGTGCATAAGGATCCTTGTCGCGGTATTTATCGCGATATCCGCTGTTCTTGCGATAGTTCAGTACCGTTCAAGCGTTACCTTTATCGCTCAGCTGATGGGCGTAAGCTGGGGCGCTTTGGCGGGAGCTTTCCTTGCGCCGTTCATGTACGGCCTCTACTGGAAGCGCACCTCTAAGGCGGCCTGCTGGGTGAGCTTTATATTCTCGACCGTTGTGATGCTTCTTGATATTTCCCCGCTTAAGGCGTACTTCCCCACTCTGCTGCAATCCCCGATAAACGCCGGCGCGTTCTGCATGATAGCGGGGCTTATAATCGTTCCGATAGTAAGCCTGTTCACCCCCGCGCCGAGCAAAGAGCGCCTTGACAGCATCTTTGCCTGCTACGATAAGACGGTGACTGTTACCGTGAAGGATTCGATAGGCAACGGGCAGTAAAAAATCAAACGCAGCATAAAAAGCCCCCGAGGATTGCTCCCGGGGGTGATTTTTTGTTTTAACCGCCCTTTTTTAACGACTGAACAAGGCTGCGAAGCTCGCCGCGCGCCGATAAGGTATGAGTCTGCTTCGCTAATAATTTTTTGCTTCACTGTACAAGATCATTGACAAACTTACGATCTAACATCTAATCTCTAATACCTAATACCTAATCTTTGGCCTCATACCAGCTCTTTCCAGCGTTAACATCTGCGATAAGCGGCACCGACAGCTCTGCGGCCTTTCTCATCTCCTCCTCGAGGACCTTGGCAGCTGCGTCGCGGCAGCTTTCGGCGGCCTCGACTATCAGCTCGTCGTGCACCTGGAGAATCAGCCTCGCGTCGAGGTTTTCCTCTTTAAGCCGCCTGTAGACCCTTATCATCGCTATTTTTATGATGTCCGCCGCGGTGCCCTGTATCGGCGCGTTCATAGCCGCGCGCTTGCCGAACGCCTGCAGATTCCTGTTTGACGCCTTCAGCTCGGGGATATACCTTCTGCGGCCGAATAGGGTTGTTACATAGCCGTTTTCCTCGGCGAAGGCGACCGTTTTTTTCATGAACTCGTCGATTTTCGGATATGTTCCGAGGTAGTTTTTTATATACCTGTCGGCCTCGGCGACGGTGCAGTTTATGTCTTTTGAGAGGCTGAAGCCGCCTATCCCGTAGATTATCCCGAAGTTTACCGCTTTGGCGGCCCGCCTCATGTCGGCGTCGACAAATTCCTCGGGAAGCCCGAACACCTGCGCCGCCGTCCTCTGATGGATATCCGCGCCGGATAAAAACGCGTCTCTCATGTTCTTGTCGCCGCTCATCGAGGCAAGAACGCGAAGTTCTATCTGGCTGTAGTCGGCGTCAAGAAGTATCCTTCCCTCGTCGGCGATGAAGAATTTGCGCATGTTGCGGCCTATTTCTTTTCTTACGGGAATGTTCTGCATGTTCGGGTTTGATGAGGATATTCTGCCGGTTCTGGTCTCGGTCTGCCTGAACTCGGAACGCACCCTGCCGTCGGGGCAGACTTCTTCAAGAAGCCCGTAAACGTAGGTGGATAAAAGCTTTGAGAGGGTCCTGTAATCCAGAACGTCCTGAGCTATGGGGTGTATTGGAACAAGGTTTTCAAGGACTTCGGCGCTCGTCGAGAGGCCGCGGTGGTTTTTCTTTCCGCTCGGAAGCCCTAACTTGTCAAAGAGTATCTCGCCGAGCTGTTTTGACGAATTTATGTTGAACTCCTGCCCGGCAAGCAGATATATCCTCTGTTCAAGCTCATGGATGTCGCCCTGAAGCCCCTCGCCGAAGGACCTTATGCCGTCAGAATCTACCCTTACGCCGAGGACTTCCATCGAGGCGAGCACCTCGCAGAGCGGCTGCTCGATCTCATAAAGGAGATCAGACATTCCGCCGCCGTCGACCTCGGAGCGAAGCTTCTGAGAGAGCGCAGGCATTGAAATTATGTCCGCGTGTTCGGGATCGCTGCTATACGGAACGTTATTTGAGGCGCATAGATTACTTATAGTATAATCCGTGGCCTGTGAATTAAGCAGGTACCCCGCCAGATCGCAGATAAATTCGGTTCCTTTAAGCTCAACGCCGTTTTCAAAGCAGAGCTTATAGGCGGCCTTTGCCGAGAAGGCGGTCTTTTTGCCCTCCGAGGTGAAATATTTGAGCGCCATGTCGGCGTCAAGGGTGGCGTAGGCGGTATCTTCGGAAATGACTTCAAGCTTTTTGCCGTCGAAAATAAAGAAGCTCTCCGCGGCTTCAAGGGCGGGGATATCCCCGGCTTCAAGTTCTTTGAAGGCGTAGTTTTTCTCCGGTTCGGGCGCCGCCGCCTTAACTGCCGCCGCCGCGGCTGCCGCAGCCTTTCCGAGTTTAAGCTTCTCTATCATCTTGAACATATCGAGCTGAGTCAGCAGAGCCGCCGCGGCCGTGGGGTCGGGTTCCCTTAAAAGGTATTCGCTTTTATCCTTCGGTATAGGCGCTTCCTTTGATATCGTGGCGAGCCATTTGCTTGTAAACGCCGATTCCCTGCCGCTTTCAAGCTTCTGTCTTACCGAGGGCGTCAGCTTAGCTTCATCGAGCTTAGAGTAAAGTTCTTCAAGCCCGCCGTATTCCCTTATGAGGCTCAGCGCGGTTTTTTCGCCTATTCCGGGCACGCCGGGTATGTTGTCCGAGCTGTCGCCCATCAGCGCTTTGATATCAATAAGCTTTACGGGCTCTACGCCGTATTCCTCAAAAAACCTGTCGCGGTCGTATGAAACCGTTTCGCGGTTAGTCGCCAAAAGCACGGTGGTGTTCTCATTTATGAGCTGTAGGTTATCCCGATCGCCCGAGAGGATATAAACCTCGTCGTCGGCACCGTTAAATATGGCGGATACCGTGCCGAGAATATCGTCGGCTTCGTACCCCTCGGCTTCAAGTATATTCGCCCCAAGGTCGGAAAGAAGCTCCTTTGTGACCGGCATCTGCTTTGCAAGCTCGTCCGGCATGGGCTTTCGGTTGGCTTTGTAAAAATCACACGCCTTATGGCGGAATGTAGGCGCTTTAAGGTCAAAAGCAACGTTTACGCCGTCGGGCTTAAGGCGGTCAAGCTCGCGCAGGCAGACGTTCAGAAAACCTGTTATGGCGTTTGTGGGAAATCCCTTCGATGAGGTAAGAACCCTTATACCGTAAAAGGCGCGGTTGAGTATTGAGTTGCCGTCAATAACGAGTATTCTCATAGTGTCCTCCGATCCGGTAGTTTTAATTGTTATACCCCTATTGTATCATAAATCGCCGGTTTTGCATACCCCATTCCGAAAAAATTCTGCCTCTGAGGTAAATTTCCCGGCGGCACACGGCCTTGCCTTCGGCGCATGATACCCGGCTCCCTGCCTCTGACCGCGGGCTCGGGGCGGCGGAGGCGCCCTTCGGGCGCGCAGGCTCCCGCCCACCCTCCCCGCCTGCCGTTTTTTCAAAACGCTCCGCCGCCCCGAGCCCTTAATTTTTCAAAAACCCCTACCCAAGCCGGAAAAAATGTGCTATACTGTATCAACGGGAAAAACGCCGGCAAAAAGGAGGCCGCAAGATGGAGTATGCTACGATAGGAAATGTAAAGATAGAAAAAACCTGCGGCCTGTCGCCGATGGCTTCTGTCGCGGACCGCGCGTACAGGGCCGTGTGCCGCGGATTCGGCGCGGGACTTTTGTGCAGCGAGATGGTCTCGGCGAAGGGGCTTTGCTACGGCGGCGCGGGTTCGTATGAGCTTTGCGAGGTCGATGAATCGCAGCGGCCGTACGCGATCCAGCTTTTCGGCGAGGAGCCGGAATTTATGGCCGGGGCGGTGAGGATAGTCAACCGCTTTAAGCCGGATCTGATAGATATAAACATGGGCTGCCCGGTCGCAAAGGTGGTGAACCCGGGCGGCGGAAGCGCGCTGATGAAGACCCCCGAGCTTGCGGCGGAGCTTGTTAGGGCGGCGTCGTCGAACGCCGAATGCCCGGTGACGGTAAAGATACGCTCGGGCTGGGACAGCGAACACATCAACGCCCCCGACTTTGCCAAAATCATGGAGGAGGCGGGCGCGGCGGCGATAGCGGTCCACCCGAGAACGCGGCAGCAGATGTACGGCGGCAGGGCGGATTGGTCGGTAATAGCCGAGGTCAAAAGGGCGGTCGGAATACCTGTGATAGGCAACGGCGATATAACCTCGGGAGAAGACGCCGAGAGAATGTATAAAGAAACCGGCTGCGATCTTGTGACGCTTGCCCGGGCTTCAAACGGCAGGCCGTGGGTCTTTGAGGGGATAAACCGCTGGCTCAAAGATCACATAAAAACCGAGGAGCCGGGGCTTGAGCAGAGGCTTGAGATAATGATGCGGCATATCGATCTGCTGATAGAATACAAGGGCGAGGCCCAGGGCGTAAGAGAAGCGAGAAAGAATGTGGCGTGGTATTTAAAGGGGATACGCGGCGCGGCAAGGTTCAGAAATCTTGCGGGAACTTTAAATACCCGCGACGATATATTAAGGCTTTCCGAGGAGGTTTTGAAAAGTGCCTCTGAATGAGAATATTTCGGTGGAGGATCTCGGCGGGGGATTCAAGGCGGCGGTGTCGCCCGAGCACAGGTTCGGCATAGACGCGTTTTTGCTTGCGGCGTTTTCCTCGCCAAAACATAAGGACAGAGTCTGCGACCTTTGTGCCGGCGGGGGAATAGTGGGGCTTTTGATGCTCAGAGATCACGCGCCCGTTTCGGTGACGTCGGTTGAGATCCAGGAGAGCGCCTACCGGCTTTCGCTGATGTCGAAGGAGCTTTCGGGCGCGGAAAATTACTTTCCGCAGAACGCCGACCTTGTAGGCTGGCGGGGAGAAAATCAGTTCGACCTGATAACCTGCAATCCTCCTTATAAAAAAGAGGGCACCGGGATAATGCCGTCTCAGGATTCGGGCGCGCTGATAAGATGCGAGACCGCCTGCCGGATAGAGGACGTATGCTTAACGGCAAAGAGGAATTTAAAGTACGGCGGAAGGCTTTGCATTTGCAACAGGCCGGAGAGGCTTGCCGACTGCGTAAGCGCGATGAGGGCGGCGGGAATAGAGCCTAAGAGGCTCAGGACCGTACATAAAAACGCCGGCGCCGACGCATGGCTGATACTTTTGGAGGGGCGGCTGGGCGGCTCGGGCTTTCTGAAAATCGAAAAGCCGTTTTTGGTCTACGGCCCCGACGGGGAGTATTCGGAGGAGACCGCAGCGCTGTACGGCCTGTATAAAAGAGGTGAGCAGAATGGAATTTAAAAGAATGAGGCGAAGCGAGAGGAAAATATCCGAAAGCGAGGCAATAGCGGTCTTAAACAGAGCGACCCACGGGGTGATGGCGGTTTCGGGCGACGGAGGATATCCTTACGCGGTGCCGGTGAGCTTTGTTTTCAGCGCCGGGAAGATCTATATACATTCCGCAGCTGAGGGTCATAAAATCGACGCGATAAAGCGCGACGGGCGGGTATCGTTCTGCGTTGTCGACGAGGACGGGGTTATCCCGGAAAAATATACTACCGCCTACCGGAGCGCAATAGTTTTCGGCCGCGCGAGGATAATAGAAAATGAGGACGAAAAGGCTGCGGCTATGGAGCTGTTGTCGTTAAAATATTACCCCGGCGGAGACGCGGAGGAAAGGCGTATGAAGATATCGGCGGCGATGAAAAGGCTTGCGGTGATAGAGATCACGGCGGAGCATATAAGCGGGAAATCTTCCCTGCCGCCCGGCGAAAGGAGAGTTTGACATGGCTGGAAAGCTGTATGTTGTAGGCACGCCGATTGGAAATCTCGGCGACATAACCTACCGCGCGGTGGAAACGCTCGGCGCGGTGGATTTTATTGCTGCCGAGGACACGAGGGTGACGCGGAAGCTTCTTTTACATTTTAATATACAAAAGCCGCTTGTGAGCTATCACGAGCACAACATAAGGCAGGCCGGAGAAGCTATCGCCGACAGGATAGAAGCGGGGGAAAACTGCGCCATAGTCACCGACGCGGGCATGCCCTGCATATCCGACCCGGGAGAAGATCTAGTAAAGCTTTGCGCCGAGAGGGGAATACGTACGGAGGTGATCCCCGGCCCGAGCGCGGCGGTATCGGCGCTGGCGGTAAGCGGGCTTGATACGTCAAAATTTGTCTTTGAGGGATTTTTATCCACGGCGCCCGGCTCGCGGAAGGACACCCTTGAAAGCGTAAAGGACGAGCGCCGCACGCTGATCTTTTACGAAGCGCCTCACAAGCTTGCCGCCACTCTCAACGACATGTTGAAGTATTTCGGCGACCGCAGGGTATCCCTCTGCCGCGAACTCACAAAAATACACGAGGAGGTCATTCGGACGACTTTGTCCGAGGCCGCGGCGCGGTATGAGCTTGAAAAGCCGCGGGGCGAGTTTGTTCTCATAGTCGAGGGCAGGCATGAGGAGCCGCCGAAGGACATGACCCTTGACGACGCGCTGGAACTTGTGCGCGGGCTTATGGCCGAGGGAATGAGGGCCGCCGACGCCTGCCGCGAGGTCGCGAAGAGCGTGCCCTTCACCAAGAGCGAGTTGTATTCGGCTGTGGTGAGGTAGCGAGGGCCCGGGCGAAGCCCGCCCCGCGCGCCTGCGCGCGGGGCCAGCGGCAGCGAAGCTGCCGCTGCGGCGGCCCTGCGGGCCGCCGGGGCTTCGCCCGGGGTCTCGGCAGAGAGCAGAGGTCAGAGGTCAGATA
>CANRHA010000071.1 GCA_947630315.1 uncultured Clostridia bacterium | reverse complement strand
GTTTACGCTGTCAGGCCGGTCTATGAATCCCTTGAAGCGAAACACCGCGAAATTTCCGCGCTTAAGGATAAAATCGAAAACCTTACCTCGCGGCTTGATGAAGCCGAAAAATCGTCAAAAGAAAAGGCGCGCCTGCTTGAAGCCGCCAAGGCCCGCGAACCCGAGTCCGAGCGCCTAAGAACTCTGTCAGAGCGGATAAAGCAGGACGGCGCGAAGTATCTTAAACGCGAGGAGCTTAGGCGCGAAGCCGAGGAGTTGAAAAAAACCGCCGAGGAGACTGCCCTGCGCCGCAAAAAGCTCGATGAGGCCGAAAAGGCCCTTTCGGAGCGCACCGCCGCCCTCAAAGCAAAGATATCCGCCCTCAGCGGCGCGCCCGCGGAGCTTATAAAGGAGGGATCCGCCGCCGACAGCGCCGCCCGTCTCAAAGCGGATATCGACCGCGTCACCGACTGCGATCTTCCCGGGCTTAAGGTGATGATGAATAACCTGACCCGTCTTCAGGAGGAATTTAAAGCCGCGCAGAAGCTCAGCGAAGAAGCCGTGCGCCTCAGAGAACATAAGGAGAGAATCTTTGAAAACTGCCGCGCGGGAATTATCGCGCAGTCGCTTGCCGATGGTGAAAAGTGCCCGGTGTGCGGTTCTTTAGATCACCCCGAGCCGGCGGTCCTGCCGGAGGAAAACGTGACCGAGGACGAGCTTAAAGCCCTCAGAGAAAAGGAACGCGCCGCCGAGGCCGTGCGCCAGGAGGCCAACGACAAGGCCGCCGCCGCTCATTCAGAATGCAGGGCCGAGCTTAAGCGGATAGTTCAGGAGATGAAGCGCTGCCTCACAAACGCGCTCTACGGCGCCGACGTCGATGGGCTGTCGAACGACGGTCTTGTAAAAGCCCTCTATGCCGAGCAGAGCGAAATTTCCGCACTGATATCAAAAAAACAGGCGCTTTTAAAGGAACTTCGCGCAAAGAGCGCCGAGCTTGAAAAGTCAAAATATGAGCTTGAAGCCGCCGAGGGCGAGGAGGCTTTAAAGTTAAAATCTGCCCGCGAAGCGCTTATGCAAAGCGTCTCCGAGCAGGATATAAGGGCCGCAAAAAACGCCGAGGCGCTTAGCGCTCTTTCGGAGCTCAACTACCCCGACCTTTCCGCGGCCGAAAAGGCCCGCGCCGACGCCGAGCGGATCATAAGTAAAATTATCGGCGATATAGATTCCGCGCAAAATCAGAAAGCCGAGGCCGAAAAAGCCGCCGCCCAGACCGCCTCCGCGCTTAAAGTCAACGCCGAAACGCTTGAAAAATACGCCGCCGATTCTGAGGATCTATCAAAAAAATTCGATAATATTCTTAAAGAAAAAGGCTTTAAAGACGCGGCGGAATTTTGCGGGTATCTTGTCGATGAGAAAAAAATCAGCGAGATCGCCGAAACCCTCGACGCCTACCGCGATAAGGTCGGCGTGAACCGGGGAAGCCTTTTGGCCGCAGAGAAGGACGCGGCGGGAAAGGTTCGCGTCGATCTGAAAGCCGAGGCCGAAAACCTTGAAATGCAAAAGGCGCTTGTCGACGGCTTAAGGAGCGAAACCGCGCTGATAAAGGGCAGGATAGCCCTAAACGAACGAATGCGCAAAAATATATCGGACCTCAGCGGCGACATTTCAAAGCTGCGCGGCGAATACACCGTTGCCGACAGGCTCTACGAGCTTGTAAGGGGCACCACCGGCGGCGGGAAGATCACCTTAGAGCAGTACATTCAGGCCGCCGGGTTTGACAGCATAATCTCCGCCGCAAACCGCAGACTTTTGATGATGAGCGACGGGCAGTTCGAGCTTTTCCGCCAGAGCGGCAGGTTAGGCCGGCAGAGCAGCACTTTTTTGGACCTCGAAGTCGCCGACAACTTTACCGGCCGCCGCAGACCGGTCGGGAACCTCTCGGGAGGGGAGAGCTTTTTGGCGTCTTTAAGCCTTGCGCTCGGCCTTTCCGACGTCGTATCCTCAAACTTCGGCGGAATACAGATGGAGGCGCTTTTTGTCGATGAGGGCTTCGGCTCGCTCGATTCAAACCTCACCGAAAGCGCGCTTGAAATGCTTTTGAGCCTTTCGGGAACAGGCAAGCTGGTCGGTATCATCAGCCACCGCGAGGAGCTTAAATCGAGCATCGACAACCAGATCCGCGTTGAAAAAAACCGCGGCGGCAGCAGCCTGACGGTTATAACCGGGTAAAAAGCAGGGGCTTTGAAGCCCTCTTCGATAAAAACAAGTATAGCAAAAAGCCGCCGGCTTCCGTGTTGGCGGCTCTTTCATTCCTCGGCGGGTTGCCGCAGCCCCGGGCGAAGCCCGCCCCGCGCGCTCGCGCGCGGGGCCAGCGGCAGCGCAGCTGCCGCTGCGGCGGCCCCTTCGGGGCCGCCGGGGCTTCGCCCGGGGCCTTCGGCAGAGAACCAAGGTGCGTTCGAGCCGCGCCCTGGACCCGGCGGCTTTATGCTTTTCTGTGATGCTCCTCAGCGCCCACAGGGCACGCTTGTTTTCTTACCCCAAAGAGGAATTTATTCCGGATAGATTTTTTCCTTTATCATGTCGAGCATATGCGTTGTCGCCGGCTTCATTCCGTCGTAGCCTCCGCAGGCGTCCACGCCGTTTGACGTCCAGATAAACACGCCGTTCCAGCCGTTTTGGTATGCGTGCTCATACCTGTCCGCAAGGTCTTCCTCGTCTATTACCGCGCATTCGCCAATGACCGCCGGCCTGTCGTATTCGAGCTTGAAGTCCTCGGGCGAGCCGTCAAACGGGTAGCCGAACCATCTCTTCTGCCAGTCGTAGTAGTGGGGCGAGTAGAAATCGAGATAGCTGTTTTCATTCCCGGAGAGGCTTTTAAGGTACTCGTCCGAGACCTTGTTGCCCTCGTATTTTTCCGAATTGTACTTTACGCAGCCTATCCCTACGGTCACGAGGATCTCGCTGTTTTCGTGGATAGCCGCGGCCTCGCGGGCAAACAGGTTTGAAAGGTCATCCCAGCTCTGCTGACCGTTTTCCTTGTTTTCATGCACCCAGTCCGGCTCGTTCATCAGATCGATCGAGAAAAGATATTCATTCCCGCCGTATCTTTCGCAGAAGGGTATTACATACCCCTCAACGAAGCCGTCTATGTTTTCGCTGCTTTTTATCATATTCCGCCAGTTTTCGTGCCCTTCGTTCGAGTCCTTGAAGTGATCGAAGGACATAAGCGTTGCCATGATGTAAATTTTGTGCTCCTCGGCAAGTTCAAAAAGCCTGTCGAGGTCTTCCCAGTGCTTGTCGGTTACATATCCGAAGCTGCCGTCCTCGTTGATGATGACCCCAACGAGCCCGTTGCAGTTTATCCATATCCTCGTGGCGTTTACCCCGGCTTCCTCTAAAAGCCGGAAGTGCTCGTCCCAGAAATCCTCCTCAAAGCTTCCGCCGAAGTCGTTCCAGTTCTGCCATGGCGTATTTGCGCCGTTGAACCATATCTCCTTGCCGCCGACGTAAAATGACGTTCCCTGAACGTAGACCCGGCGGCTGTCTTTTCCTATTGCCTCGGGGATATTTTCAGCGCCTTCTGCGCCGCTTACTATAGCGGTCTGACCGCCGCTTTTGCCGTCGGCCGCGCAGCCGCAGAGCGATATCAGAATTATAAGCCCCGTAAACAGGGCGAATACTTTTTTCGTCTTCATATTGAACCTCCTTTGCTGTGATTATACATTAACACTTTAATGTCAAAATGTCAATACGAAAGCAGGGAGGGGGGATCTCAAAAAAGGGGATAAAGTTCCGAAAATCTGTAAAAACCTTTATTTATCACTTGAAAAGTAAATTTATCTGTGATAATATAAATATATGTATACGCGTCTGAAAAACTTTAAGGAGCTTAAGATGAAAAAGAAAATTTACCGCGACAACCGGGTAGCCGCTTCCCTTGTTCTTATTCTTATAATATTCCTTATGCTTATCGTGGCCTTTATAAGGATAAACTACGCCATAAAACAGCGCTCCATCGGCAGAATGGAGGAGGGCGTAAATACCGTCATCGAGGAAGTGTCAAATAAATTCAAGCGCGACAGCGAGATTTTAAACGCCACCGCCGACACAATAGCTTGCGCAGATACGGTCGACGTGGATTCGGTGCGCGAAATAATCAGCAGCGTCACGCCTCTGTTTGACACAATGAAGATACGCGTTCTGCTGCCCGACAATCAGGTCATAACCGCCTCGGGCGACGTTTACGACGTTTCGGAGATGGCTGATCTCTCTTTTGAAACCGAATCCGCCCTTGGGGAACACGTTTCAAACCGCGAGGAGAACGGCGAGGGTCGGTACGTTCTCAGGCACTTTGTTCCGATAAATCAGAACGGCGAAACGGTTGCTCTGCTCTACGGAATAACCTTCCTCGACGATCTTCCGGGGCTTCTGAACATCGACAACATATATAACGCGAGCGCGAAGATATACATAGTAGACACCCACAACGGAGACTTTTTAGTAGATACATGGCATAACGTTCTCGGAAACTTAAGCGAATACAACTCGTCCAGCCCGGGCAGGGAGACGAAAGGCAAAGCTAACTGGGATGAATACACCGCTCATATACTTAATCTTGACACCGGATATGTAGTTTACCGCACGCCCAACACCGACGGCTGGCAGTATCTTTACTACGCCCCGGCGGGTATAAACGAGTGGTCTATCGCGGTAGACGTTCCCGAAAGCGAGGCTTTTGCGAGCGTTTACGAGGTCAGAAAAATAAGCCTTGTTCTCGGTTTGCTGCTTCTCGTTGCGGTTTTGGGGTATTATCTTTACATCAAGCGCCAGACCGACAAGATGGTTTCGTACGCCGTAGAGAGGGCGGTTTTAGAGGAAAAGCTGAAGAAGGCCGAGGCCGCCGAGCGCGCAAAGACTACGTTTTTGAGCAACATGTCTCACGACATAAGAACGCCTATGAACGCGATCATAGGTTTTACGACCCTTGCCGAGGCTAATATTGACAACAAGCCCAGAGTTCAGGAATATCTTTCAAAGATACTATCCTCGGGCAATCATCTTCTGAGCCTCATCAACGACATATTGGATATGAGCCGCATAGAATCGGGCAAACTCAATATTGAAGAAAAGCCCTGCTCGATATCCGAGATATTCCGCGACATGAGAAACATTATCCAGACCCAGATGACTTCGAAGCAGCTGAACTTCTTCATGGACACGCTCGACGTTGTCGATGAGGATATAATGTGCGATAAGCTTCATGTAAACCAGGTTCTGCTGAATCTTTTATCCAACGCAATAAAGTTTACGCCCGCGGGCGGCTCGGTATCGCTGACCGTATGTCAGAAGGCAGGCGCGCCTACCGGCTACGGCAGGTATGAAATAAGGGTCAAGGATACCGGAATAGGAATGAGCGCCGAGTTTGCCGAGCACATTTTCGAGCCTTTTGAGCGGGAGAGAAATTCTACCATAAGCGGCATTCAGGGCACCGGCCTCGGAATGGCGATCACCAAAAACATAGTCGACACGATGGGCGGAACGATAACCCTCAACACCGAAAAGGACAAGGGCACCGAGTTTATCCTTGTATTTGACTTCAGGCTTCAGTCCGAATCGAAGCAGGTAGCGGTAATTAAAGAGCTTGCCGGGGTGCGCGGGCTTGTTGTTGACGACAGCTTCCAGACCTGCGACAGCGTTACAAAAATGCTGACCCAGATAGGAATGCGCGCCGAGTGGACGATGCACGGCAAAGAGGCGGTGCTGCGCGCAAAACAGGCGGTGGAGATGGGCGACGAGTTTTACGCCTACATCATAGATTGGGCCTTGCCCGATTTAAGCGGGCTTGAGGTCGTCCGCCAGATAAGGGCGATAGCAGGGGAACATATCCCGATAGTAATACTTACAGCCTACGACTGGACGGCCTTTGAAGATGAAGCAAAGCAGGCCGGGGTAACGGCGTTTGTAAATAAGCCCATATTCCTCTCCGAACTCAGGGAGACGCTTATATCCGCCCTCGGCAAGGCGAACACGCCTCTGCCCGAGGAGGTTAAAAACCCTGTCGAAGACTTCAAGGGCAGAAAGATACTTTTAGTCGAGGACAACGAGCTGAACCGCGAGATCGCCCAGGAGCTTTTGGAAGAAAAGGGCTTTGTGATCGACACGGCCGTAGACGGCTCGGTTGCGGTTGGGAAGGTCAAAGGCTCCGTTCCGGGGGATTATTCGCTCATACTCATGGACATACAGATGCCAATAATGAACGGGTATGACGCGGCGAGGGCCATACGGGCGCTCGACGATCCGGAGCTTGCGTCGATACCGATAATAGCCATGACGGCGAACGCCTTTGACGAGGACCGCAGGCTTGCCCTTGAAAGCGGAATGAACGACCACGTTGCCAAGCCGATAAACATGAACGCGCTGCTTGAGGTAATAGCCCGCCAGCTGCGCGGCAAAGCGTGACCTTTCAGCGAACCTGCAACCTTTTTGAACGCGCGAACAAAGCGTCCTGCCCCCACCCCGCGGGCTAAGCCCGGCCGTCCTGCCGGACGGCCGGCCCCGCCGCAGGCGGGGCGCGCCCGAAGGGCGCAGGCTTAGCCCGCGGGGTGGGGGAACCGCAAAGGCTGCGGCAGGAGCAGGCAAAAAAGCCGTATCCGAGCAGAGAGCGGCGGCAGGAACGCCAAATTTTAGGTTTTGCTATTGAATTGCCGCAGGTAATGTGGTATACTAAGTATATATTGATTTAAAGCGGGAGGTTTGTATGAAAATATGTGTGTTTGGCGCAGCGTCGCCTACTATCGATCCGAGATATATTGAAGAGGTTGAGAAGCTCGGCAGGGAAATGGCCAAGAGAGGGCATTCTCTTGTGTTCGGCGGCGGAGGAAACGGCCTTATGGGCGCTGCCGCAAGGGGAGTGCGCGACGGCGGCGGAGAAATAGTCGGGGTGATCCCGAAATTTTTTGACAACGAATCCATAGAGGCTATCTGCGATTTTTGCACCGAGCTTGTTTATACCGAGACAATGCGCGAGCGCAAGCAGGTGATGGAGGACAGGTGCGACGCGTTTATCGTCGTTCCCGGCGGCATAGGAACATTTGAGGAATTTTTTGAGGTATTGACGCTCAAACAGCTCTGCCGCCACAATAAGCCGATAGCAGTCTATAACATTTTAGGCTACTATAACGAGCTGAACGAGACAATGAAATCGGCTATGGCAAAGAACTTTATCCGCGAAAACTGTTCCGACCTCTACATGATTACCGACAGCCCCGAGGAGGTTCTGAGCTATGTTGAATCGCCCGAGGCCGAGCGCACCGTGCGCGACCTGAAAGACGGATAAAAAAACGCCCTCTGCAAAACGCAGGGGGTGAAAATTTTATAGGAGAAAAATATGGCCGAGGCGAATGGATTAGGGTGGGCGAATGGCGCGGGCGTTTGATGTAGCTTTACAAGGTAGGCGCGGGCGGCAATCTAATTACTGATATGTCTGCGGTGGCCGCCCGCGCCGGATCACCCCACCCCCTCCCAGGCTGCGCTGTAGCCCACGGCATAGCAGACCCCCTCCCCTCGAGGGGAGGGGGCAGGGGGTAGGGTGATTCAAATAGCATGAGCGTATAGTAGTTAGAGAATAGTTGTTAGTAGTTAGTTAATGTGGGTGCTGACGGTGAGCGATAATACGAGGGTAAGCGAATCCCTTTTCATCAGTTGGACTGCGTCGCCGCACCCTGTCACTCCCGCCCAGGTAAGAGCATTTCTGTTTTCTGACATCTAACCTCTGTCTTCTATTCGGATAGCATGAGCGCAGCGAATACCTTTCCATCAATTGGGAGGTACGCGGGCGGGAATTCTTATATGAGGTATTTGCACAATTTTAAATAGCATTCGCGAAGCGAATACCTTTTCACCAATGTGGTGCAGCCTCGTCCTGTCACACTCACCCATCGGAGAGCGTTTCTGTTTTCTGACTTCTGCCCTCTGTCTTCTATTCGGATAGCATGAGCGCAGCGAATACCTTTTCGCCAAATGCGTGGCATGGCCATCAAGGCAGAGCATTATATCATGGCAACTTAAAACGCCCTTCGTTCCGCAAATCCATTTCCATCAAAGTGATGTAGTCGCACCCTGTCGCTCCCGCCCTCGGAAAGGCGTTCTGCCCTCTGTCCTCTACCCGCGCCCTTCCGCTTTAAACCCCGTTCCGTTCCCGGTCAGGCTGTCGTGCCCTATCCAAACCATAAACTCTCCCGGCTCGCAGACGTAATTCATATCCGCGTCATAGAATTTCAGCATATCCTCGTTGATCTCGAACTCAACCCTTTTGCTTTCGC
>CANRHA010000070.1 GCA_947630315.1 uncultured Clostridia bacterium | reverse complement strand
GGCAGGGGTTTGGGCTGCTCGGTGCGGGTGATCTTGATATCCAGCATGACAGATCGGCTCCTTTTTGTGATGTATGGGTACAATACTTTAATGCATTAAGTCAGTTTTATATTATAGCAAATCCGCCGCAAAACACAATGGCGATTCTTCCAAATCCACTCGCGGAATTCTCCCATCGACCTGTGGAATTGCCCTTGTTTTTCCTGTTTTGATTTGATATAATGGTAAGACCTATTATTTGCGAAGCGATCCGGCGGACGCCGCCGGCCGGAATACGCGCCCCTCTCCGCCCCGATGCGCCGGGCCGGGGCGCGGCGGGATGCGAAAGGAGTGGGCTCCTTGACCGATAAACTGTCCAAGACCCTGGCGCCGCAGTTTTTGCGGGAAAGTGTCTCGGCCGCGGCGAACGCGATAAACTCAACGGCGGCTTCACAATGTGTCTTGTCGTGCTGATGGGCGTGGGCGCGGCGTTGGGAGCGACCCTCGCTATTTTCCACACGCCGATAGCCCGGCTTCTCGGCGCAACCGACGACCTCCTGCCGATGGCCGAACAGTACATACTCGGTCTTGCAATAAGCGCTCCGGCAGTCGCCATGTCCGGCCCGCTCTATTCCTTCCTTATCCTTGACAACAAGCAGAAGATGACCTTTATAACCACCGCTATAGGCATAGTCGTGAACGCCTCCTGCGACGTTCTGTTCGTAAAGTTCCTCAATATGGGAATGCTCGGCATGAGCCTTGCGTCGGCGGTAAGCTGCTACGCAACGGTAGTATACGACCTCACCCACTTCGTGAAAAAATCATCTCACATCCACCTCGAACGCCGGCTCATCAACTGGAAAGAGCTGCCCGAGATCGTTCACACCGGACTGCCGGTCGCGTCAAACGAGCTTTGCAACTTCTTAAAGCCGGTCATGTTTAACCGCATTCTCCTGAAATTCGGCGGAGTTCTCGCCGTTTCGGCCTTTGCCGCCGAGGGTTCGCTCGCCTCGTTCTTCGGTTCGCTTTGCGGAGGCGCGGGCGGCCTCACCTTAACGGTCGGAAGCGTTATCGCGGGAGAAGAGGACGGCGCTTCGCTCAACAGGTTTGCAAAGGTAGTCTATAAATACGGCTTTATGATCGTCTTCGGCGCATGCGCCCTGCTGTTCATATTTGCGGGATACCTGGTCCGCCCGTTCTGCGGAGGAAACGCCGAGGTCGCGGTTATCGCTGCAAGGGCCTGCCGCTGCCTTGCGGTCGCCCTGGTGCTCAACGTTCTTGTAATGATCACCGTCAAGTTCTATCAGGCCCTCGGCTACGGCAAGCTTGTTACCGTTTTGAATCTTCTTGATTACTTTATCCTCCCGGTCGCGTGGAGCTTGGCCCTTTCGCCGAGCCTCGGCGCAGACGGTTCCTTCTACGCCTTATTCCTCGCCGAGGCCACTACCCTCCTCGTTATCTTCGTGCTGCTCGTCATAAGGCTTAAAAAGCTCCGCATTTCGCTCAGCGAGATCATACAGTTCGGCCGCAGCTTCGACGTTCCCGAGGAGGACCGCCTCGACACGACTCTTTACAGCATGGACGACGTCATAGGCATTTCGGAGCACGTCGAGGAATTTTGCCTTGAACACGGCACCGACAGCAGGTGTTCGTCATTCTCGGCGCTCGCCGTTGAGGAAATGGCCGGCAATATAGTTGAACACGGCTTTGCCGACGGCAAGAAACACGCAGTAGATATCCGCGTTCTTTACCGCAAGGGCGAAACGGTCATCAGGCTAAGAGACGACTGCAAACCGTTCGACCCGATGAGGCAGCTTGAGGAGCAGAACGCCGACGAACCCTCAAAGAACATCGGCATAAAGCTTATAGCTAAGCTTTCAAAGAATATGACCTATCAGAAGATATTCGGAATGAACGTTACAACTATAACGGCGGCCTCGGCGGGCGGCGCCGACGCAACCGCATGAAGGAGGAAAACATATGCGCAAAATGAATGAATTTCCGACGCACGACCTGAAATACGGCGACATCGTGCTCCAGTACGCCTCGGGCAACCCTATGCCCTTCGGCGCGAGCATGACCGAGAGCGGCGGGGTGAACTTTTCGGTAAACTCGCGCGACGCGACGTCCTGCACGCTGGTTTTATACCATCACGGCGACGCCGAGCCTTTCTGCGAAATACCCTTCCCCGAGGAGTTCAAGATCGGCAGCAACTACTCTATGATCGTTTTCGGGCTTGACCCCGAGGACATCGAGTACGGCTACCGCTTTGACGGCCCCTACGACCCCGTCAACGGCTACAGGTTCGACAAGACAAAGGTCCTTCTCGACCCCTACGCGAAGCTTGTATCAGGCCGCGACCGCTGGGGAAAGAACACCTATCCCGATTCCGATTTTCCTCTGAGGGGCAGGCTGGTCCTTGAAGATTTCAACTGGGATGGCGACAGACCCCTCAACCGCCCGATGAACGAAACGATAATATATGAAATGCACGTCCGCGGGTTCACTAACGGCAATAAGAGCGGCGTAAAATATCCCGGCACCTACGCGGGCATCATAGAAAAGATACCATATTTAAAAGAGCTCGGCATAAACTGCGTCGAGCTTCTGCCGATATTTGAATTTGACGAGACCGAGTACAGGCGCTTTGAAGGCACCGACCGCGAGTTCAACTATTGGGGATACTCCACGGTAAACTTCTTCTCTCCAAAGGCCGCCTACGGCGTTTCCGGCCCTCTCGGAATGACTGCAGACGAGTTCAAGCACGCCGTGAAAACGCTTCACAAAAACGGGATCGAGATCATCCTCGACGTCGTATTCAACCACACCTCCGAGATGGACCACTTAGGCCCGACGATCTCTTATAAGGGAATAGACAACCGTACATACTACCTCCTCAACCCCGACGGAACATTCTGCAACTACAGCGGCTGCGGCAACACCATGAACTGCAACAACGCCGTTGTCAGAAACCATATACTCGACTGCCTGCGCTATTGGGTCAGCGTTTACCATGTCGACGGCTTCCGCTTTGACGAGGCTCCTATACTTTCAAGAGACGAAAGCGGCGCGCCTATGGCGAATCCCCCGCTGCTCGAACTTTTGGCGAACGACCCTATACTTTCAAGAACAAAGCTCATAGCCGAGGCTTGGGACGCCGCGGGACTTTATCAGCTCGGAAGCTTCCCCGCGCCCGCCCGCTGGGCCGAATGGAACGGAAAATTCCGCGACTGCGTCCGCCACTGTCTTAAGAGCGACGCGGAATGCGCGCCCGAGCTTCTGATGCGCATTCAGGGCTCGCCCGATGTCTTCCGCGCCGGCAACGCCGACGACTCGGTAAACTTTGTTACCTGCCACGACGGCTTTACCCTTTACGACCTGACCGCCTACAACTCGAAGCACAACGAGGCAAACTATGAGGACAACCGCGACGGAATAGACAACAACATCAGCTGGAACAGTGGCTTTGAGGGCGAAACAAAAGACCCCGAGATCAACGCATTAAGAAGGCGCCAGGTCAAAAACGCCGCCGCGCTTCTGTTTTTGAGCCGCGGCGTGCCGATGATGCTGATGGGCGACGAGTTTATGAACTCTCAGCAGGGAAACAACAACTGCTACTGCCAGGACAATCAGCTTTCTTGGCTCGATTGGGAGGACAGAGACAAAAACGACGACGTCTATGAATTTTTCAAGGCGATGATAAAGCTCCGCAAGGAAAGCCCGGTAATAACCGCCCGCGACTTCTATACCGGCTATAACGGAACCGGTTATCCCGAAATGTCCTTCCACGGCGAAAACCCGTGGCAGCTCGACATGTCAAGGCCCTTCTACACCTTCGGCGTGCTCTACGCTCAGGACGGCAAAAAGTTCGGCGCAGAGGACAAATTCATCTATCTGGGCGTGAATATCCACTGGGAGAAAAATACGCTCAAGCTCCCGCTACTCCCCGAGGGAATGCACTGGACTCTCTACGCCAACAGCGCCGACAACTCGGTCGCAAAACCTAAGCGCGTAGACGATTCCGTCACCCTGATCGGCCGCAGCACCATGGTGCTTGTTTCGGAAAAGGACCGCAAGCGCAAGCGCTGAAGCCCGAATTTAAAAACGGCATGATTTCGGTCGTGCCGTTTTATTTTCTTGATGAACTGCCGCCGCCGATCCTCCCATACACTTAAGGTAACGCCTTTAAGCTCTAACATCTATCATCTAATATCTATCCTCTATTTCTTGACACCTTGCGGCAAATCACTTATAATACCCTTGACACAGGCAGGAGGTTAGCGTTTTATCCGAAAAGGAGAGATTTTATGAAATATCCGTTCAGAGACCCGGCGCTTGCGCTTGACGAGAGGGTGGAAGACCTCGTTTCGAGGCTTACGCTCGATGAAAAAATATCAATGCTGACGACAGGGCAAAAGGCCGTGCCCCGCCTCGGAATAGGCGAATGGCATATAGGCGCGGAGGTGGCGCGGGGATATGTCTCACGCAACCCCGAGCGCCCGACCACGGTATTTCCCGAACCCATCGGCCTTGCAGCGACTTTTGACCCCGAGCTGATGGAAAAGCTGGGCGAGATCGCCGGCAAAGAGGCGCGGATACTTCATTCCGAGAACCCCAAAACCAACCTGATGCTCTGGGGCCCGACGGTAGACGCCTGCCGCGACCCGCGCTGGGGAAGAAACGAGGAGGGCTACGGCGAGGATCCGTATCTGACCGGAACGCTTAGCAAAGCGTACACCCTCGGAATGGCCGGAAAGGACCCGAAGTATATGCGGGTAATTCCCACGCTTAAGCACTTTTTCGCCAACAACAACGAATATCAGCGCGACCGCAGCAACTCGAACATCACCCCGCGCTGCAAGTTCGAGTATTATTATGAATTTTTCCGCCCGTCGGTCGAGAATGGCGGCGCCCGCTCGATGATGGCGGCATACAACGAAATTTCCGGCGTTCCGGCAATACTCAACCCCGACCTGCGACCGATCATAAAGGACAAATGGGGGCTTGATTTTATCGTGACCGACGGCGGCGATTTTTCACAGAACGTCACCGCCCACAGGTATTCTTCAAGCCATGCCGAAACCATAGCCCTCGCCCTTAAGGCCGGCACAGACATAATGACCGACGGCGCGGAAATCGTCTCCGCAGCGGCTTATGAAGCGCTCGAAAAGGGGCTTATGACCGAGGAGGATATCGACAGATCGCTGAAAAACAGCCTGCGCGCAAGGTTCAGGCTCGGCGAGTTCGACCCTCCCGAAAATAACCCCTATTCATCGCCCGACCCCGCCGAAATGGATTGCGAGGCGCACCGGAAAATCAACCGCAAGGCCGTGCTCGAACAGTTTGTGCTGTTAAAGAACAGCGGGCTGCTGCCGCTGAAAAAGGGTATAAAAATCGCGGTGATCGGCGATATCGCCTCAAACAACTACATGGACTGGTACACCGGCTGGTCGAGCTATAACGTAACGGTCCTCGACGGGCTCAAGGCGCTTTTCGGCGAGGATAACGTCTCCTACGACGACGGCCACGACCGTGTGGCGATACGCTCAAAGCTAAACGGGAAGTATCTTTTTGCCGACGCTGACGGAAATATGTCCGCGTCATCGGCAAAGCCGGGCGACGGCTCGGTATTCATAAAGGCCGACTGGGGCGGCGAGGTCACATACAAGGTCGAATCCAGCGGGAAATTCTTCACGGCCGAAACTATGAAAGCCGACAGCGGAACCACCTACCGCTGGTTCAATCAGGAGATATTAAGGCCGCAGGATTCGGCGGATGGCAGAACGTATGTGACCTACTTCAAGCGCTCGGTTTTGGGCGTAGGCGCCGACGGAAAGCTCGTGCAGGCGCCTATAAAAAATCCGAAGCCGGAGACGCTATTTGATGAAACAATAGTCTCCGACGGCGCGCAGAGAATAAAAAAACTCGCCGAACAGGCCGACGTCGTTATAGCGGTTCTCGGCAACAACCCGATGATAATCGCGCGAGAATGCTACGACCGCAGCAGCCTGAAACTTGCTCCGCATCAGACAAAAATATTCAACGCCGCGGCGAGCGCCAATAAAAACGTTCTTTTGGCGATAATATCCGGCTATCCGTTTGCAGTTCAGGACGAGGAAAAATCGGCCTCCGCGGTGCTGTATTCGTCGCACGCCGGCCCCGAGCTCGGCAGCGCTTTCGCCGATGTTGTTTCGGGAAGATACAACCCCGCCGGCAGGCTCCCGCAGACATGGTATCTGACCGAGGACGACCTCCCGCCGATCACCGACTACGACATAATCTCAAACGGCTCAACCTACCTGTATTTCAAGGGCGAAAAACTTTGGCCGTTCGGCTTCGGGCTCAGCTATTCAAGCTTTGTTTATTCCGATATGTCGGTAAAAAAGCGGCCGGGCGGCGTTGAGGTATCCTTCAAAATCAAGAATATTTCACAACGCGACGGCGAGGAGACCGCGCAGGTGTACTTCAAGGCGCTCGAACCGAGCGTAAAGCGCCCCGAGATGCAGCTCTGCGGCTTTGAAAGAAGAATGATAAAGGCAGGCGAAACGGCGCAGTTCTCGATAAAAATAAGCTATGATCAGCTGAGATTTTACGACGTATCGCGGGAGAAATTTGCCGTTGAAAGGGGCAGGTATCTGTTCATGGCCGGGCCTTCGAGCGAGAATTTCCCGCTGTCTGAGGAGGTAATTATTCCCGGCGAGACGATACCTCCGAGGGATCTCGGCAGGGCGACAAAGGCGATAAACTATGACGAGAGCCGCGGCTCAACGATGAAGTTTTCAAAAGCCGGCGGCTTCTGGTACATGTCCGGCGGCGAGCTGATCTTCAACAGGTCGAGGCTGTCCGGCGGGAAATGCGTTCAGCTGAAATACGCGACGACAGGCAGAAACGGCAGGGTGAAAATAATGTTCGGAGGCGAGACGGTTTGTGAGGAAACGCTCCCCGCCACCGCCTCTGAGGCCGAGTTTAAGTATCTCACCCTGAAGATAAGGCCGAAAAGCGGAGTAAAGCCCCTCGCCCTCCGCCTCGACGGCATAACCCTCGCGGAGTTCAAGGTGGGGTGAGGGGAGATCAGAACCCCGCGCTGAGATAAAATATAATCCATACAAAAAAGAGCACCGCCTCGGCAGTGCTCTTTCATATTATTCTTCAATCGATCTCACTCGAAAATCGAGGGGTCAACAGTGAAGTACAGGTGGTAGTACCCGTCCGCGGTGGTTACGGTGCCCGAGCCGGAGTAGTTGTTGGTGTAAACCGGGATCGCGTCGTACGATTCGGTCAGGTAGAAGGTGTGGGTGCCCTTTGATACGGTCATGTGAATGCCGTCGGCCTCGCAGGTCACCTTTTCGGGGGTCTCGTTGTCAACGGTGATCTCGAACTCCTTGCCGGTAAAGTCGTACTCGCTCGCGTCAGACGCCTTTATCGGGATAACTACCTCGTAGGTGTCGGGCGATTTGTCGTTCACGATGCTGATCCTGTCGGCGACGTTGTCTATCGTGAGGGTGTCGGCGCCGTCGTTTGTAAGGTGGAGGATATAATCCATGATTATCTGATCCTCGCCGCCTATTTCGCCAAGCTCCTCGCATTCGCCGAAGCCGTCAAAGGTTGTAACGTAGTTGTTCGTCACTATCAAAAGCTCGGTGCTGTCATCGTCCAGCGCGGGTTCGCTGCCGTCATCCAATACAATTGAAGCAACCTTTGCCCCGGGCTCGCCCGCGGGGTCATACGCGTAGGATACGCCCGAAACCTGCAAGAAGCTGCCCGAAGCCTTTTCGGTGACAAGTCTGCCGTCGTCGTCCTGACCGGTCATGGTAAGGCCGAGTTCAAGCGCCGTATGAAGCTTCGCCGGGGTGACCTTTATCACCTTTACGGTATTGCCGTGGTTGAAGGCGTTAAGGATATCCCCGCGGGTTACTATGCCGTAGGGCAGGGTGGCGCTTATGCCGCCGCCGTTTTCAACGCCTATAACCGGCGTTGAAAGACCGTTCTTTTCGGCGAAGATCTCGCCGTAGTACTTGAAAGCGTCAGCTACAAGATCGCCCATGGTGGTCTCAACGATCCTCGGCTCGGCGTAATCATAGTAGATATATCCGCCCCAGATCGGCGCGCCGGTGAGGGCTACCTCTTCGGCGAGTATCGGGTCGATATCCAAAAGGCAGCTGTCATATACCGACTGCTTTGCGGTCTTTGCGGCCTCGCCGTCGGCGCTTAGGGTATAGCCCATCGCCATTTCGTAATCCCAAACGCTTCCTAAAGCGCTGAATCCGCCGTTGCCGTCAAATTCAATATTCACGACCGCAAGCCCGGTGTTCTGGGTGCCGGTCTGAACTATCGGAATGTTCTCGTAGGCGTTCTG
>CANRHA010000069.1 GCA_947630315.1 uncultured Clostridia bacterium | reverse complement strand
GCTCTCAAATTACGGCATGAGCGCCGCGTTTGTATCTAAGGTTCCCGCGCATGAAATCGGCCAGTGCGCGGTAAATGAACTCAGGCGCTATGGCGTAGATACCTCGCTGATGGTTCGCGGCGGCGACCGCTTAGGCATTTATTTTGCAGAAAAGGGCGCTTCTCAGCGCGCTTCAAAGGTGATTTATGACAGGGCGGGAAGCGCCATAGCGCTTGCAAAGCCCGAGGATTTTGATTGGGATAAAATTTTTGACGGCGCCGATTGGTTCCACTTTACAGGTATCACCCCCGCCCTCGGCGGAGAACTGCCCAAGATCTGCCTTGAAGCTTGCAAGGCCGCAAAGAAGCGCGGCGTGATGATCTCCTGTGATCTCAATTACCGCAAGAAGCTTTGGAGCCGCGAGGAGGCCGGCAAGGTCATGGCCGAGCTGATGCCCTATGTGGATCTTTGCATCGCAAACGAGGAGGACGCCAAGGACGTCTTCGGGATCGAGGCCGAAAACACCGACATAACTTCGGGCAAGCTGAACCATGAGGGTTATATAAGCGTCGCCAAGAAACTTTCGGAACGCTTCGGCTGCAAGTATGTGGCAATAACCCTGCGCTCGTCGATTTCCGCAAACGACAACGACTGGGCGGGTATGCTTTATACCGACGGACAGGCCCACTTCTCAAAGCAGTACCATATGCACATAGTCGACAGGGTAGGCGGCGGCGACAGCTTTGGCGGAGGACTTATCTACGCGGTTCTTTCGGGATACGCCCCCGACGCCGCAATCAACTTTGCGGTTGCGGCCTCCTGCCTGAAGCATTCTATCGAGCACGACTTCAACCTCTGCTCCGTCGCCGAGGTAACGGCGCTTGCCGGCGGAGACGGCTCCGGCAGAGTCCAGAGATAATTGCATTAAAAACAAAAGGCTCGGGAAGCTCCCGGGCCTTGTTTATTTTTTCCTCAAAGTTTTAAAGAACTCCCTCAGGACCTGCGCGCATTCGTCTTCAAGCACCCCGCCGGTGACTTCCGGGCGGTGGTTGTAGCCTAAATCAAACATTCTCTGCACCGATTCGACCGATCCCGCTTTCGGGTCCTTAGCGCCGTAAACAACCCTTTCTATGCGGGAATTTATTATCGCCCCGGCGCACATCGGGCAGGGTTCAAGGGTCACATACAGCGTGCAGCCCAAAACCCTCCAGCCGCCGAGGGCGCGGCTCGCCTCGTTCAGCGCCATTATTTCGGCGTGTGCAAGAGGGGATTTTTCCGTCTCTCTGAGGTTAAATCCTCTGCCGATAATTTCTCCGGTCGAGTTTTTAACTACGATCGCGCCGACGGGGGTCTCACCCTCATCGGCGGCTTTTTTTGCGAGTTCCAACGCCTCGCGCATATATTCTTCGTCAGATCTCATTTCTGTTCTCCAGGGCTTTGTACAGGGTGACTTCGTCGGCATATTCGAGAATAGCCCCTATAGGAAGCCCGAACGCAAGCCGCGTAACCTTTATTCCGAGGGGCTTTATCAGCCTTGAAATGTACATCGCCGTAGCTTCGCCCTCGGGGGTCGGGTTTGTCGCCATTATTACCTCCGACACCCCGCCGTCCTGGATCCTCTTTAAAAGCTCGGTGATCCTGAGCTTATCGGGGGTAATGCCGTCGATCGGCGAAATAAGCCCGTGCAGAACATGGTAAACGCCGTTGTATTCGCGCGTTCTCTCAAACGCCGAAACGTCCTTCGGGCTTTCGACGGTGCATATTACCGAGCGGTCGCGCTTTTCGTCTGAGCATATCGGGCAGATTTCCTTATCGGTGAGGTTCTGGCATATCCTGCACGCGTGGACCGTCTTTTTTGCGCGGATAATGGCGTCCGCGAACTCTTTTGCCTCGCTCTCGGGCATCGACATAACAAAGTACGCGAGCCTCTGGGCGGTCTTCATTCCTATTCCGGGGAGCTTCGCAAACTGTTCGGCGAGCAGAGTCAGCGGCAGAGCGCCTGTGCGGTCCTGCGCCGACATCAGAACAGGCCCGGCATACTCATTCCGCCGGTTATCTTGCCCATCGCCTCGGTGTTTTCGGTCTCAATGTTTTTGATGACTTCGTTCACCGCGCTGGCGATAAGGTCTTCAAGCATCTCGGGGTCTTCGGGGTCTATTACCTCTGGGGATATCTTTATGCCGAGGACCTCCTTAGCGCCGTTCATGGTTATTTCAACGGCCCCGCCGCCTACCGTGGCCTTAAATTCTCGGGCGGCAAATTCCTCCTGAAATGCGGCCATGTCCTCCTGCATCTTCTGTGCCTGGCGTATGACCTGATTCATGTTCGAGGGTTGCTGCATGCTCTGCGGTATTCTTGCTTTCATCTTTTATTCTCCTGTTCTTATTTTAGTCTATTGATCCTATATCAACCGGTATATCCGCCGATCTTGCCCGTTCTATAAGCTCGTTCACGGGGTCGCGGCCGTCAGATTCTCTGTTCTCGTTTTTCTGACACTTTGCAAGTATCGTGTAGTTCACGCCGGTAACGTCGTACGCGGCTTTTTTTAATGACGCCGCGTTCTCGGTCTTTTTGAAAAGTCCGAGGAAGAACTCGTTCTTTACAAGTATCAGAAGCTTTTCTCCGCGTATGAACGCCTGTGAGCCCGAGAGCGCGCCCGCGCAGCCGGGGTTTTCAACCGTCAGGCGGTCAAGAATCTCCTCCCAGAAGGTGCAGACCGAAGTCTCCTCCGCGGCGGGTTTAATTGCGGGCTGAGCGGCGGGTTTTTCGGGCGCGGGTTCGGGCGGGATATCTTCTTTAACCGGCTCGGGTTTTATGTCCTCCGCCGGCTTTGCCGCCTGACGCGCCGCCTTGCCCGAGGAGAGCCTTTCGACCTCGGCTTCGAGCCGCTTTATCCTCGATTCAAGCGCCGAAATATCCGGTGCGGAGTCGTAACCCTTTACCTTCTGCATCGAGCAAAGCTTTACTATTGCCATCTCAAATTCGGTCCGTTTAGATACCGCCCTCGGCAGGGCTTCGGCGCAGTCCTGCAAAATATTCAGCTTTGCAAGTATCTCTCCGAGCGAAAGGCTGTCGGCGATCTTTTTAAGCCGCTCGGCCTCGCCGTCGAGGCAGGATATAAGTTCCGGCCTGCCCGGCACCGTTTTTATCAGCATAAGGTTTCTCGTCTGCTGCAAAAGCTCGTCGCAGAGCCTTGACATATCCTTTGATTTTGAATACAGCTCGTCGACGGTGCCTATAGCTTTCGGCGTGTCGCCCGAGGCCGCGTCCTCCAAGATGTCAAATAGGTATTCTCTGCCGGCGATCCCCGCCGCGTTTGATACGGTGTCCTGATCTATATGCGAGGAATACGCCGCGCATTGATCCAAAAGCGAAAGCGCGTCGCGCATCGCGCCGTCCGAGAGGCGGGCTATAAGAGCCGCTGCGCCGTCTGTCAGTTCAAAGCTCTCGTTGTCGGCGATATACTTAAGCCTGTTTATGATGTCCTCCTCGCGTATCCTGCGAAAATCAAACCGCTGGCAGCGAGAGATTATCGTTGCGGGAACCTTGTGTATCTCGGTGGTCGCAAGAATGAACTTAATGTGCTCGGGAGGCTCCTCCATAATTTTCAAAAGGGCGTTGAACGCGGCAGGGGAGAGCATATGGACTTCATCTATGATATAGACTTTATAGCGGCAAAGCTCGGGGGTGTAAATTGCAGCTTCTCTAAGCTCTCTGATGTCGTCTACGCCGGTGTTCGAGGCCGCGTCTATTTCGATGATGTCCGAGAGGGTGCCCGCGTCGGCCGCCTTGCAGATATCGCATTCAAGGCAGGGCTTGCCGTCCTTTGGGTTTAAGCAGTTTACCGCCTTTGCGAGTATCCTTGCGCAGGTGGTCTTGCCGGTTCCCCTTGAGCCGGTAAAGAGGTATGCGTGCGCGGTCATATTTTCGGCGACCTGCCGCGAGAGGGTAGCGGTTATATGGGGCTGAGATACAACGTCGTCGAAGGTCATAGGCCGCCATTTTCTGTAAAGCGCAGTGTACAAATTTCTCACCCCTTAAAAAATCCGATCCGACATATAGACGTGCGGGCAAGGCTGCGTCACACAAAGCCGGCCGCTTAATGCTGCTCGGTTCCCCGCCTGACATGGTTCACGGTGCTCTATTGCACAGAACCCGCACGCCTACATCTCGGATCGATGAATCCGTATAATGCAGATTTCGGAATTTACCAAAGGCTATTCTATCACATTTTTTTGAAGATTGCAAGAGCTATTGAAGATTTATCGTCTATTTTTTTATTTGCTATTGAAAACGCGTGGTTTTAGTGATATGATAACTTTAGCTCATTATGTACAGGAGGAGATTATATGACAAAAAATATTGAAATTTTCGCATTTTCCGATGAGGCGGGTTCAGAGATCCCGAAGCAGATAGCCGCGATGAAGCGCAACGGCCTTACCGGTTCGGAGCTTAGGGGCACCGAGTTCGGAAATATATCCGACATAAACCGCACTCAGGCAAAATACATAGCAAAGCGCCTTTCCGATGAGGGTTTAAAGGTATGGTCTGTAGGTTCGCCGCTCGGCAAAATAGGCATAAACGACCCCTTCGGCCCCGAGATCGAAAAGCTCAAGCGCACCGTTGAGACCGCGTTTATTTTAGGCGCGTCAAATATAAGGGCGTTCTCGTTTTACATTCCCGGCGGCGAGGAGCCGGAAAAGTATTCCTCAAAGGTAATAGAGCGCCTCAGCGAGATGGCCGCCGTTACCGATACCCTCCACACCGGCATAACCCTCTGCCATGAAAACGAAAAGGGCATATACGGCGACAACGCCGAGCGCTGCCGCGAGATTTTGGATAAGGTTCCGGATATCGTCGGCGTGTTCGATCCCGCGAACTTTGTTCAGTGCGGGGTGGACACCTTAGAGGCTTGGAAGCTTTTAAAGGATAGGGTGAGATATCTTCACATAAAAGACGCCCTTGCCGAAGGGCAGGTAGTTCCGGCCGGCAGGGGGATCGGGCATTTAAGAGAGATAGTTGCCGATTATATAGCCATGGGCGGCATGGCGGTAACGGTAGAGCCTCATCTTACGGTATTTTCGGGGCTTACCGATCTTGAACGCGGGGATAAGAGGTCTCATGTCGGAGAAACTTACAGCTATCCGAGCGCGGACATAGCCTTTGACGCCGCCTGCGCCGCTATAAAAGAGATCATTGAGGAGGTGTGAATATGCGCATAGGCGCTCAGCTTTTTACGGTAAGAGACAGCACCCGGACCCTTGACGGCTTCGCCCTTACCCTGCGGCGCGTTGCGGATATGGGCTATAAAGCCGTTCAGGTCTCGGGCAGCTGCGCCTTTGAGGCCGAATGGCTCAGGGGGGAGCTTCAGAAAAACGGTCTTACCTGCGCCGTTACCCATACCCCCGCGCCGAGGCTGATGAATGAAGCCGCGAAGGTAGCCGAGGAGCATAAAGTTTTCGGCTGCAGATACTGCGGCTTAGGCTGGAACGCGTTCAACCTCAGCGAGGGCGACACCCCCGAACGGTTCATTGAAAATTACCTGCCTGTGGCCGATGAGCTTTTAAAGGGCGGAGTAAAATTCATGTACCACAACCACGACCAGGAGTTTCAGAAGGTCGGCGGCCGCAGGATAATAGAAATTCTTGCCGAGGCGTTTTCGCCGGAGCAGATGGGGTTTATCGCCGACACCTTCTGGATACAGGCGGCGGGAGGAGACCCTGCCGATTGGATAAGAAGACTTTCGGGGCGGGTGCCCTGCATTCACCTGAAGGACTTTTCATACGGGAGAAAATTTGCGGTTATCGGCGAGGGGAATATGAACTTCGACGCGATTTTTGCGGCGGCGGAGGATTCGGGCACCGAATATATGCTCGTCGAGCAGGACGACTGTTACGGCGAGGACCCGTTTGACTGCCTTGAAAGAAGCTTTAAGTATCTGAGATCAAGAGGATTTGAGTAATTTAAGGAGGATAATATTATGGATAAGATCAGGCTGGGGATAATTGGAATAGGAAACATGGGCTCGGGCCATGCGCAGAGGATAAAGGCGGGAAACTGCCCCGATTTTATACTTTCCGCCGTTGCCGATACCAACCCCGCAAGGCTGAGCTGGGCAGAAAAGGAGCTTGGCGAGGGCGTTAAAAGATTCGGCACCGCCGAGGAAATGTTAAACTCGGGCTGCATCGACGCGTGTATAGTTGCGGTTCCGCATTACGATCACCCGAAGTACGTTATAGAATGCCTCAAAAAGGGCATACACGTCATGTGTGAAAAGCCGGCGGGAGTGTATACAAAGCAGGTCCGTGAGATGAACGAGGAGGCAGCAAAGCACCCCGAAGTCGTTTTCGGAATGATGTTCAACCAGAGGACAAACTGCGTTTATCGGAAGATGCGGGAGCTTGTCAGATCGGGCGAATACGGCGAAATAAGGCGCACAAACTGGATAATCACCGACTGGTACCGCCCTCAGGCATATTTCAACTCGGGCAGCTGGCGCGCTACATGGTCGGGCGAGGGCGGGGGAGTTTTGCTTAATCAGGCGCCCCACAACCTCGATCTGTGGCAGTGGATATGCGGAATGCCGGTGAAGATATCGGCGCACATGAAGTTCGGAAAATGGCACGATATAGAGGTAGAGGACGACGTAACCGCCTACTGCGAATATGAAAACGGAGCTACGGGGGTATTTGTCACCACCACCGGCGACGCGAAGGGCACCAACAGGTTTGAAATACAGCTTGATCGTGCAAAGATAGTCGCCGACTACAGCGGCCTCACCGTGACCGAATACGATATGCCCGAGCCGGAGTTTTCAAGGACGAATACCGTGCCCTTCGGCAGCATAGGCGCTCACGAATTTAAGCCGGAGCTTGACGGAGAGAACCCGCAGCACGATGGCGTTTTAAGAGCGTGGGGCGGGGCGATTTTGCGCGGCGAGCCTCTTATCGCCCACGGCAGCGAGGGAATATACGGCCTGACCATCTCCAACGCCATGCATCTTTCGGCGTGGCTCGGCAGGGAGATAGAGCTTGACAAGTTCGACGAGGAGCTGTTCTATGCGGAGCTTTCAAAGCGGATAGCAACATCGCGCAGAAAGACGAACGTTGTAGAGCAGGTAGCCGACACCAGCGGAACATATTCGGGTAACAGATAATGGACTGCGTAAGGCTTGGGATAGTAGGCATAGGCGGAATAGGCTCGGCTCATTTTAACTGCGTCGGCGGAGGAAAAATAAGCGGAATGCGCCTCGGCGCCGTCTGCGACATTGACCCCGCGAGGCTTGAATACTGTAAGGGCGTTTACCCCGATGTTCCGAGGTTTTCGGATCTCGGGGATATGATAAAAAGCGGGCTTATCGATTCGGTCCTTATCTCTGTTCCGCACAGGCTTCACGCGCAAATGGCGATAGAAGCCCTTGAAGCGGGGCTGAATGTTCTGACCGAAAAGCCGGAGGATATAAGGGTATCTGCGGCAAAAAGGCTTAACGCCGCCGCGGAGAGATCGGGCAGGGTTTTCGGGATAATGTTCAACCAAAGGACAAGCCCGATCTACAGGCGCGCGAGGGAGATAGTAAAATCGGGCGGCCTCGGAGAACTGAAGCGCTCGGTATGGATAATAACGAACTGGTACCGGACTCAGCACTACTACGACTCGGGTGACTGGCGGGCGACATGGTCGGGCGAGGGCGGGGGAGTTTTGCTGAATCAGGCCCCGCACAACCTCGATATATGGCAGTGGATATGCGGAATGCCGGAGGAGGTAACGGCCTTTTGCCGCGCCGGACAATGGCACAACATTGAGGTAGAGGACGACGCAACTATATATGTTAAATATCCCGGCGGCGGCTCGGGGGTGTTTATAACCTCTACGGGCGATCTTCCGGGAACGAACCGCCTGGAGATAACCGGCAGCCTCGGCAGCATAACGGTGGAGCAGGGAAAGCTGATCTACAAAAAATTAAAAACCGACGAGAGGATAATCCGCGAGGCCGAAAAGAGACCCTGGTTTGAGCCGGAATTTGACGTTGAAATTTTTGAGACCGATGACGCCGGAACCGCCCACACGGGAATTTTGCAGAACTTTGCGAACGCGATACTTTACGGCGAGGAGCTTATTGCGCCGGGGGCCGAGGGCATAAACGAGCTGACGATCTCTAACGCGGCCTATCTTTCGGAATGGACGAAAAGAAGCGTTGTTCTGCCGATGGACGACAGCGAGTTTGACAGGCTTTTAAGCGAGCGCCAGAGCGACAGCGCGGGAAAGTCCGGAGGTATGCAGCAGACCCACGAGGGGTACAGCGAGAGGTGGAACGTGCGGTTTTAGGGCAGGCGCGCAGCGCCGCCGCAGCCCCGGCCAGCGCCAGCAGGACGGGCAGCACCAGCGGGCTCAGGGCGAACAGGTAGCCCCCGCCCCCCAGCAGCGCCGCCAGGGCGTGGTACACCTGGATCTCCCCGTTGTCCCGCAGGAGGGTGAGCAGGAACA
>CANRHA010000068.1 GCA_947630315.1 uncultured Clostridia bacterium | reverse complement strand
GAGGACCTGATGCGGGATATCCTGGGCAGCTCGGACGCCGCCGTATGTGGCCTCAAGCTTATCGGCCTGGACAAACCTTAAATATCCCTCGGGATTGAGCCTGAGCATTATCTCTCCGAACGTTACTATTCTTTTCATTGTTACTTCCTCCTGTATGTAATTTGTCGCCTTCTGCCCCGCACCCCACCCCGCGGGGCGAAGCCCCCGCCGGCCGCAGGCCGGCGGTGCCGCCGCCTGCGGCGGCGGCAGTCCGCGGAGCGGACAGGCTTCGCCCGCGGGGTGGGGGCAGCAGAAAGGTCACTTTTTAACGAGCGTTATGCCGGATAAGCTGCCCGCAGCGGCCCTGATATACGCCTCAGCCCTGGCTATGTTGTTGCAGGCGAGGGTTATGCCCTCGGGCGAGAAGCCCCTGACCTCAAAGCCCTGGGCCGCCATTACCGCCTCGCGGGTGAGTTTTTCTATTCCCGCCCAGTCCGATTTTTCTATCAGATCCTTCTTTACCATCCACGTTCCGCCGCAGGCTATTATCCTGTCAAAGCTTAGGTACCCCGAGATGTTCTTCTCGTTTACTCCGCCGGTGGGCATGAACCGAAGCTTGGAATAGGGCGCGGACACCGCCTTTAGCTTCGCAACTCCGCCGTTCTGCTCAGCGGGGAAGAACTTAACTATGTCGAGCCCGAGGCCCATAGCCTGCTCCATCTCGCCGGGGGTGGCGGTTCCGGGCATTATTATCGCGTTTTTTGAGATCGCGTACTTTACTATCTCGGGATTGAAGCCCGGGGTCACTATAAACTGCGAACCCGCTTCAAGCGCTCCGTCTACCTGATCTTTTGTCAGGACCGTTCCCGCGCCCACAAGCATGTCGGGAACCTCTTTGCGTATTCTGCGTATGGCCTCGGCCGCGCAATCGGTCCGGAAGGTTATCTCCGCCGCGGGCAGACCTCCCTTTACAAGCGCCTCGGCCAGCGGCACCGCCTTTTCTACCTCGTTGATGGCTATCACCGGAACCACCCCGAGCGCTTCTATGCGTTTTACTATTTCTTCTTTTGGTGTCATCTTCTTCTCCTCCGTATGCTTTGTTTTGTAAAGCCGGGCGGAAAGCCCCGCTTTTACCCTATAGGTTACATTATATCTATTTTTGCGGTAAAGTCAACGCCCGGGCCGCGCTGATTTTCCATCAAGCAAGAAAAAAATTGAAAACTGCCTTGATTAACGTTTAAAAAAGTGGTATCATCTATATTGAGATAATTTATCCGGATATAAACACCGTTCCCTGAAAAGGAATTTACCGGCGCAGATCGCGCGGATAAATCGGGAAACGACCCGGCAAATAAATCATAAAAGAACACGGAAAGGAAGAAACCCCCCATGAAAATGACATTCAGATGGTTCGGCTCAAAGAGCGACAGCGTTACGCTTTCGCAGATAAGACAGATACCCGGCATGACCGGCGTTATGGGCTTTTTGGACTACAAGGCCGCCGGCGAGGTATGGACCGAGGAGGAGATAAAAAGCTATATCGACGAGGTACACGCCGCAGGGCTTGAATGCGAGGTCATAGAAAGCGTAAACGTCCATGAGGATATAAAACTCGGCCTGCCCTCAAGAGACAAATACATAGAAAACTACCGCATAACCATCCGCAACCTTGCAAAGTACGGCGTAAAGGTCATAGTCTACAACTTCATGCCGGTCCTCGACTGGCTCAGGACCGACCTTGCCCGCCCCAATCCTGACGGCTCCACCTCGATGTTCTACGACGAGGCCGAACTCGGCACCCTCTCCCCTGTCGACATAGTTAAGCGCACCGCCGAAAACTGCAACGGCTTCTCGCTGCCCGGCTGGGAGCCCGAAAGGCTCGCCGACCTCGAAAAGGTTCTTGCGCTCTATAAAGACATCGACGAGGAAAAGCTTCTTGAAAACTACAAGTACTTCCTCGACGGAATTATCCCCACCTGTGAGGAATGCGGCGTTGTAATGGCCTGCCACCCCGACGATCCGGGTTGGAAGATATTCGGCCTGCCCCGCCTTGCGCACGATCAGGAGGGCTACGACAAGATCATAAAGCTTCACGACAGCCCCGCAAACACCGTCTGCCTCTGCACCGGTTCCTTCGGCTCGAACGTTCATAACGACGTCGTCGGCGTTATAAAACACTTCGGCGAGATGAACAGGATAGGCTGCCTGCATGTAAGAAACCTTAAGCATATAGGAAACGAGCACTGCTTCTGCGAATCGGCGCACCTTTCAAGCGAGGGCGATCTCGACATGTACGCAATCATGAAAGCGGTGCACGACTACTGCCCCGACACCTATATCCGCCCCGACCACGGCAGAATGATATGGGGCGAGGTCGGCCGCCCGGGCTACGGACTCTATGACCGCGCGCTCGGCGCGTGCTACCTCAACGGCCTTTGGGAAGCTATATGCAAATCCGAAAAATAATTCAGCCTTAAGAAAGAAGGATAAATATGAAACTGTGCGTCAGCTCGCTTAGCAACAGATCCGCCTGGGCGTCGGCGGGGGTAAAACTGCCCTTATATGACGCCGCCGCAGTAGCCGCAAAAACAAGATCCGCCCCGGTATGGCTCCACTTCGGTGCGGGAAATATTTTCAGAGGGTTTATAGCTTCGCTTCAGCAAAGGCTTCTGAACAGCGGCGAGGCGGAATGCGGGATCATTGCCGCCGACACCTTCGACTACGAGATAATCGACAAAATATACAAGCCGTTCGACAACCTTACCCTCAACGTAAGCCTCAACGCCGACGGCACCAGCGACTGCGAAATTATAGCCTCGGTCGCGGAAGCGCTGAGGGCCGACAGCTCGGATAAGACGGAAATGGCCCGGTTTTATGAGATATTCCGCTCGCCTTCTCTACAGATGGTAAGCTACACCATAACCGAAAAGGGCTACGCCGTTACCGACACCTCGGGCAAACTTCTGCCGATAGTGGCCGCAGACATCGAAAACGGCCCCTCGGCCTCTAAACACGCCATGTCCTTTACTGCGGCGATGCTCTATGAAAGATTCAAAGCCGGAGAGCTGCCAATAGCCGTCGTATCTATGGACAACTGCTCTCACAACGGCGAAAAGCTGCGCAGTTCGGTAATGACGGTAGCAAAGGGCTGGGCCGAACGCGGATACGTTTCGGAGGAGTTTATAAAGTACATCAGCGGGGAAAAGGTCTCCTTCCCATGGTCGATGATAGACAAGATAACCCCGAGGCCGGCAAAATCGGTCGAGGAAAAGCTCGCCACGGCGGGAATTGAAAATATGGCGCCGATAATAACCTCAAAAAACACCTACATAGCGCCGTTTGTGAACGCGGAAAGGCCGCAGTATCTCGTAATTGAGGACAGCTTCCCCAACGGCAGACCCGCGCTTGAAAAGGCCGGCGTTTACCTCACCGACCGCGACACCGTAAACAAGACCGAGAGAATGAAGGTAACAACCTGCTTAAATCCGCTTCACACCGCGCTCGCCGTTTACGGCTGTATGCTCGGGTACACGCTTATATGCGAGGAGATGAAGGACCCCGAGCTGGTAAAGCTTATCACGAAATTGGGCTATAAAGAGGGCCTGCCGGTCGTAACAGACCCGGGCATAATAAGCCCTAAGGCGTTTATCGATGAAGTTGTGAACGAGCGCCTGCCAAACCCGTTCATGCCCGACGCGCCGCAGAGAATTGCAACCGACACATCGCAAAAAGTGGGAATACGCTTTGGCGAGACTATTAAAAGCTACGCCGCCATGAACAGGGCCGCCGAGCTTGACGCGATACCGCTGGCGATTGCCGGCTGGCTCAGGTACCTTTTGGCGCTCGACGATGACCTTGAACCTATAGAAGTCTCCTCAGACCCGCTCAAGGACGAGCTTCAGGCAAAGCTTAAGGGGATCGAGATCGGCAAGCCCGAAACGGTCGGCGAAAAGCTTAGGCCGATACTTCAGAACGAGACCGTGTTCGGCTCGGACCTCGTAAAGGCGGGGCTTGCGGAAAAAACGGAGGGCTTCTTTAAAGAGCTGATCGCCGGAAAGGGTGCCGTAAGGGCAACCCTTAAAAGGCATCTGCAATAACGGTGGCGCGCCATGTCTGAGTTATATGTGTCCGATATAAACCTTGCGGACGTCATAATGTTTCTGATCATACCGCTTTCGTTCATAGTTCAGCTGATTTTATGCTTCAGGGTAAAACATATCGCCGTAAAAATCATACCCACGGCGCTCTTTACGCTCACTACCCTGGCGCTCTTTATCGCCGTGTTCGCCGCTCAGGGCTGGGAGGCGATAGGCTATCTTATCCTTGCGGTGTGGTCGGCTATTATACTCGCCGCATGTCTTATTCCTTGGGCGATATACCTTATATACCGGCTGGTAAAAAAATACCTCGCCGCTGCGGAAAACGACGGCGAAAGTAAGCTGTGATCCGCAAAATTTATCGGGAGGGCGGAAGCCTCGGGCTTCCGGGAAAATTATGAAACCAATTAAACTGATTTTAAGCGTTATACTTTGCGCGGCGGTGCTGACCTCCTGCGCGAACGGCGTTCACGAGGAAAAAGACCCCCTCGTGCCCGACGATGTCATACCCACCGAGGCGACTACCGCAACGGAGGCTGTCACCGCCCCGCCGACCGAGGCGACCGTCACGACGACTACCCCCGCGCCGGAGCCTGAATTTTACAAGGTGCATCTTGTATGCGCGGGCGACAACCTGATACATTCATCTATATACAATCAGGCAAAGCGCAGGGCAAAGGCCAACGGCGACGACGAGGGCTACGATTTTTCCTACGTCTACGAGCGGGTCGAACACTACATCAAGGACGCCGACCTCGCGATACTGAATCAGGAGACCATCGTCACAGACGAGCTTGAACCGTCGGATTACCCGCGCTTCTGCTCACCGGCAGACCTCGGAAAACACATGATAGACATAGGGTTCGATGTATTTTCGATGTCGAACAACCACGTTTTGGACCGCGGCGAGGAGGGACTTTTGGCAACGCTGAGGTTCTGGGATTCGCAGGAGGGAATAATCCGCTACGGCGCATACCGCGACGAGGAGGATATGAACAACATTCGCACCCTTGAAATGAACGGCATAACCTTTGCATTTTTGGGATATACCGAGCACACAAACGGCCTCTCGCTCCCCTCCGATTCGCCCTGCAAGGTTACTTACCTGAAGGAAACAGACGTCATTGAACAGCAGATAAAGCGCGCGAAAGAGATAGCGGACGTTGTTATCGTTTCGCCGCATTTCGGCAAAGAAATATCAAACGAAGTTACCGAAAGTCAGCGGGAAATGGCTCGGCAGATGGTAGAATGGGGCGCGGACATCATTATAGGAACTCAGCCGCACACCGCTCAGGAGCTTGGCTATATTGAACGCAGCGACGGCACGAGGGGATTTTGCTTCTACTGCCTCGGGAACTTTGTATCGGCGCAGGAAAACCCGAAAGCGCTCGTGGGGATACTGGGAGACCTGACGGTGGTGAAAAATTCGCTGACCGGGGAGATATCCTTTGAGAGTATCAAAGCGATACCGATAATAACTCAGTACGGCGGAAACTACCATCAGATACACATTGTTCCCTACGCCGAATACACCGAGGACGAGCTGAGGGCGCACGGCTCGGCGGATTTCTCTCAGGATACGATAGACGCGGTTTTGTCGCACATTCCCGAGGAATATCTTTCGGTTGAATAGGCAAAACCCGGGCATAATAACTCCGGCAGGTAAGCTTGCCGGAGATTTTTTCACGGAGGGCGCATGAATACTTTTGAGAGGATATACGAGGTCGTAAAGATGATACCGCGGGGCAGAGTTGCAAGCTACGGACAGGTTGCCGCCATGGCCGGAAACCCGAGGTGGTCGAGGGTCGTGGGGTACGCGTTGCACGTCAATCCAGACCCGGACGGAATCCCCTGCTACAGGGTCGTGACTAAGGACGGCGGACTCTCGGAGGCTTTTGCCTTCGGAGGGATAAACATGCAGCGCGAACTTTTGGAGCGCGACGGCGTTGAGTTTACTCCCGACGACCGGGTAGTTATGGAAAAGTACCGGTGGAGGCCGTAGATCATCAAAAAACAGGGCGCAAACGGGTAATTCCCGCGATGTGTCCTGTTAATTTTTTGCCCGGGGCGGTATGATCGTATCAAAGGAGGTCAAAAATGGATCAGCAAAAAACAGGCGCGCTTCTGCGCAAACTTCGCAGCGAAAAAAATCTGACTCAGGAACAGCTTGCCGAAACGCTGGGCGTTTCAAACCGCTCGGTCTCTCGCTGGGAGAACGGCAACAATATGCCCGACCTCGACATTTTGATCGAGCTTTCAAAGTTTTACGGGGTCGGGGTCGATGAAATTTTAGACGGAAAACGAAAGGAGACGCATATGGACAAACAGACCGCCGAAACTATCGAAAAGGTTGCGGGCTACGCCAACGAGGAAAAATTAAAGCTGAAAAAAACTCTGCGCGGACTGCTGACAGCGTCGCTTATCATGTCGGCCATAACGATTTTTCTGAATTACTTTGAGGTTGAAGGGAAATTCGTGAGCTTTATAATGGGCTTTTCAAACGGGGTAAGTTTAGGAATAGTTATTTTGATGCTTGTTCTCACGAGCAGCTACGGCGCAAAGCTTAGAGCGGCAAAACTCAAACTTCTGAAAAAAATCAGGAACGGTAAGGTGGACAAATGAATATTAACATATTAACAATGGTTGGGGCGCTGATCAGCGCGGCGGCGTTCATAACAAAGCATATGATCGACAAAAGCGGCCAAATTCCCGAATGGGTGTACATTATCGCGTACGTCGTCGCGATCGTTCTTCTGACGGCGGGGTTTGTAATCAACTTTAAAGCCCGGATGTAAACAAAAAATCTCCTCCGATTAACACCTTTGAGATAAAAACAAGAGCGTACGGAGGGCGCTGCGATGCACCGAAGAAACGCAAAAGCCGCCGGTTCGTGGCGGCGGCTCACACGCACTCTGTTCTCTGCCGAAGGCCCCGGGCGAAGCCCCGGCGGCCGCAGGCCGCCGCAGCGGCAGCTTTGCTGCCGCTGGCCCCGCGCGGGGCGCGGGGCGGGCTTCGCCCGGGGCTCCGGCAACCGCTGTGGAAATGTAAAAGCCGCCAACGTGGAAGATGGCGGCTTTTTGTCAGCCTCTGCAGGCTTGTTTTCTTATCTCGGAGCGGCCTTGCCCGGAGGAGACAATGTCAATCGGAACTGCCGAATGATTATCCCGTTATTTTTGCCGCGACGTTGAAGGTTTCTTCCTTGTAATAGTCGACGGTCTCTCCGTCGGGAGTGGTGACATAGCCCTCATACCTGATGACCGTCGTTTTTCCGTCCGTCTTAACCGAAGCGGTTATGTTCAGCGGGGCAATATAGTTGTTGTAAAGGTCTTGATCGACGTCGCCGTTCCACTTGAAACAGCGGTCGATTTCGGAGCGTACCTTCTCAGACTGTCCGAAAAACCAATTGTCCGATTCGCCCGAGGTCAACATTATCCTTTGGCTGACGTATTCCTGATCGGGAAAGCGCGAATCGTCCTTGAACGAGACCGTTGACGCGCTCAGCTCGACTCGGTTCATGAAGTATATTCTTGCTCCTACGACGGCGGCAAGAACGATAACGATCGCGACAATGACGGGAATGAGTATTTTCTGTTTCTTCGTCATGCTTATCCCTCCAATATTATGATGAAATACGGACTTCAAAATCCCGAGGTAAAAAATTGACGGGAAACCCGCTGAAGGCTTCCCGTCAAAAAGTGGCAATTAAGCGTTGATGGCGATAACTACGCCGGAACCTACGGTTCTGCCGCCTTCACGGATAGCGAAGCGGAGACCTTCCTCGATAGCGATAGGAGTGATGAGCTCAACGTTCATCTCAACGTTATCGCCGGGCATGCACATTTCAACGCCCTCGGGAAGGGTGATAACACCGGTAACGTCGGTGGTTCTGAAGTAGAACTGAGGTCTGTAGTTGGTCATGAAGGGAGTGTGGCGGCCGCCCTCTTCCTTCTTAAGAACGTAAACCTGACCCTTAAACTTGGTGTGAGGGTGAATGGAGCCGGGTTTGCAGAGAACCTGTCCTCTTTCGATGTCCTTTCTCTGAACGCCGCGGAGAAGCGCGCCGATGTTGTCGCCTGCCTCAGCATAGTCGAGGGTCTTGCGGAACATTTCGATACCGGTGACAACGGTCTTTGCTCTCTCTTCGGTGAGACCGATGATCTCAACTTCGTCGCCGAGCTTGAGCTGGCCTCTCTCTACTCTGCCGGTGGCAACGGTGCCGCGGCCGGTGATGGTCATGGTGTCCTCAACAGGCATCAGGAACGGCATGTCGGCCTTACGGTCAGGAGTAGGAATGTAGGAGTCTACAGCGTCCATGAGCTCGAGGATAGAGGCGTACTCGGGGGCGTTCGGGTCGGTCGAGGTGGACTCGAGAGCCTTAAGGGCAGAAC